>JAGWUY010000002.1 GCA_028868255.1 Alphaproteobacteria bacterium
GGTCGCGCACCATAGGCCGGGTCATAGCCCTTTTCAGAGAGCAACTCGCGCGCGGCCTTATCCAACACCACGTCGATCTTCCGTTCACTGAGCAATTTTTTCAAGCGCAAGAGCTGAATATCGACAATGGCGCCCATATGCGTCCGCTTCAGGCGGTGAAACAGAATGATTTCATCGAGGCGGTTGAGAAACTCAGGTCGGAATGCGCCCTTAACCACACCCATCACCTGCTCGCGCACCTCATCCACATCCTGATTCTCACCCAGAGCGACGAGATATTCAGAACCCAGATTGGAGGTCATAATGATCAGCGTGTTCTTGAAATCCACGGTGCGGCCCTGACCATCGGTCAAGCGGCCATCATCGAGAACCTGCAAGAGCACATTAAACACATCAGGATGTGCCTTTTCCACTTCGTCAAACAGCACCACCTGATAAGGCCTGCGCCGTACAGCTTCAGTGAGGGCGCCTCCCTCATCATAGCCCACATAGCCTGGAGGGGCACCAATGAGCCGCGAGACGGAATGCTTCTCCATATATTCTGACATGTCGATGCGCACCATCGCGTGTTCATCATCAAACAAATAAGATGCCAATGCCTTGGTCAGCTCGGTTTTGCCCACGCCCGTGGGGCCCAAAAACATGAAAGAGCCAATGGGGCGGTTGGGGTCTTGCAAGCCAGCACGTGAGCGGCGCACAGCTGTGGCCACGGCCTCCACCGCTTCTTCCTGGCCCACCACACGCTTGCCAAGTTCCTGCTCCATCTGCAACAGACGGTCGCGTTCCCCGGCCAGCATCTTGTCGACAGGAATTCCCGTCCAGCGCGAAACGACCTGCGCGATATGCGATTCGGTGACGGCCTCTTCCAACATTTTGGAAGCGCCCTCTTCTTCAGCTACCGCCAACTTCTTTTCCAACCCAGGAATCGTGGCGTAAGCCAATTCTCCTGCCTTGGCGAAATCCCCTTTACGTTGCGCCAATTCTAAATCACGTCGGGCTGCTTCCAATTCTTCCTTGATCTTGGACGCCGAAGCGATTTTCTCTTTTTCTGCTTGCCAATTGCGCGTCATCAAAGCCGATTTCTCTTCGGTTTCCGCCAATTCTTTTTGCAACTTATCCAAACGATCCTTGGAGGCCGAATCCGTTTCCTTCTTCAAGGCCTCGCGCTCGATCTGCAGTTGCATGATGCGCCGATCAAGTTCATCGAGTTCTTCCGGCTTGGAATCCACTTGCATCCGCAAACGCGAGCCCGCCTCATCCATCAAATCGATGGCTTTGTCGGGCAAGAAACGATCAGCAATATAGCGGCTGGAAAGCTGGGCGGCGGCGACGATGGCGGAGTCGGTAATGCGGACGCCATGGTGCAGCTCATATTTTTCCTTAATCCCGCGCAGGATCGAGATGGTATCTTCCACCGTGGGCTCTTCAACAAAAATGGGTTGAAAGCGCCGCGCCAAAGCAGCATCTTTTTCAACATGCTTGCGATATTCGTCCAAAGTGGTGGCACCCACGCAGTGCAGCTCACCGCGTGCCAACGCAGGCTTCAAGAGATTGGAAGCATCCATCGCCCCTTCGGCCTTGCCAGCCCCCACCAGCGTGTGCATTTCATCAATGAACAAAATAATGCCACCATCGGCGGACGTAACTTCCGAAAGAACAGCCTTCAACCGCTCTTCAAACTCGCCACGGAATTTGGCACCCGCAATCAGCGCACCCATATCCAGTGCCAGCAATTTCTTGTCTTTCAGCGATTCAGGCACATCACCTTTAATGATGCGCAAGGCCAATCCTTCAGCAATGGCAGTTTTGCCCACACCTGGCTCACCAATTAAAACCGGGTTATTTTTGGTGCGGCGCGACAGGACCTGAATGGTGCGACGAATTTCTTCATCGCGCCCAATCACCGGATCCAGCTTGCCGTCACGCGCGGCTTCCGTCAGGTCACGGGCATATTTCTTGAGCGCATCATAGCTTTGTTCGGCAGAGGCAGAGTCAGCCGTGCGGCCTTTGCGAATAGCATTGATCGCAGTGTTCAGCCCCTGTGGTGTCACGCCAGCGTCTTTCAATGCCTTTTGCGCATCGGATGATTCAATGGCCAAAGCCTGCAATAGGCGTTCGGCCGTCACATAACTATCGCCCGCCTTATCAGCAATCTTTTGACCGGCTTCAAAGACCCGCGCCATTTCCGGCGACAGATAAACTTGGCCAGCCCCGCCACCTGAAACTTTGGGCATTTTGGCCAGATTGGCTTCTACCGTTTTAAGCGCAAGGCGGGAATCGCCACCGGCTGCGCCGATCAATCCAGCCGCCAGCCCTTCCTCGTCGTCGAGCAGAACTTTCAACACATGGTCTGGGGTAAAACGTTGATGGCCTTCGCGTAAAGCCAATGATTGCGCTGATTGAATAAAGCCGCGCGAGCGCTCGGTATATTTTTCGAAATCCATAAAATGCTCCTCTCAAGCAAGCAAGGTCAAACCCCGAAGGCATAAGACCAAGCTCCTGACATGAGCGGAATGTGGGAAGGGCTTTGCCGCAGTGCAAGACGGCAAATCCGAATTTTTAGGAGCTTGACTCTTCTGTCACAGGTGCCTCTGAAGCTTCTGCCTCTACCTTGGGCTTGCGTGGCCGCGGCACACGGCGCGGTGTTGGGGTATCCGCCGCTGCTTCTCCTTCAGGTGCTGCCTCAGCTTGAATTGGCGTTGGCCGCTGCAGGAAGCTTGGCGCTTCCCATTGACCATCATGGGCTTCAACCACCGCTGCGGAAATCACTTCGGCAGCAGCGGGCACGTCTGCGACCACATCAGACTGTGGCTCGCTGCCCCCAACATTCGGGTTTTGCTCGTAACGCTCATTGCGTCGGTTTTGCCAGCGCTGGCGATTGTTGCGGTCACGATTATTGAAGTTGCGATTGCCGCGATTCTGCTGTTGCCCATCATGTTGTGTATTTTGGTCAACACTTGCCCCTTCAACGGGTTCAGCACCTTCAACATTGCCGGGAGTTTCAGGGTTGCCAGAAGCATCCCCCGCTTCATCTTCAGCGCCTTCAGCGCCGTCTTCATCAAACTCTTCGTCACCCAGTTTTTTATACATAACCAATGAGTGCCCAGCAGGCTGGCTGGCGGCCCAGACGCGGTAATAATGTTCCGCATGCTGATAATAATTTTCGGCGGCGACATTATCGCCAGAACTTTGCGCATCACGCCCCAGCTGCATGTATTTCTCAGCAATGGTTTGCGACGTGCCGCGCAGCTTGATGTCTGGCCCATTGGAATCAAACACTTTGTTGTTCGAGTTGCCACCGCCACCCGTGTTGCGTCGGCCATTGTTATTATTGCGATTGCGGTTGCGGTTATTATTGTTCTTGTGTTGGCCGGGGCGCATAAAATTATTATTCACAGTCCGTCTTATCCTTAAGATTGGCAAAGCCAACCGTGAAGTTGTTGAACTTCGCGTTGTGCTGCCATTTTTAAAACCAGAGCTAAAAAAGCCGTTTCAGTTTAAACACCTTGATTGAATGCCACCCAACCTACCATCCGGTTTCAACACGAACCGGGCGCTCACCACTTGCGGGTCCAAACGGATCAGGATCAGCGTCAGTCACACGTCTCGATCGATCTTGTCGCAAAGGATTTGGGATTTGCATACGCTTTTAACCGAGCTTGGCAAAATCTCCAAAGGTTATTTTCAGCCTTGTTAAACACTTTGAAAAACCAGCGCCCGAACATGGCCACCGAGATCGGCACGTTGGCCGACAAGTTTTAACCCTTGATCTGCAAAAATGTCCGTCACTTCTGTTGCTTGCCCCGCGCCAATCTCCAGCACAATCCAGCCAGAAGGCGTCAAATGCGCCGCCGCTCCAGCGGCAATGGCACGGTAGGCCGCCAAACCATCATCGCCGCCATCCAGCGCCAGCATCGGGTCAAAATGCCTCACATCTTCCTCAAGTCCGGCAATATCAGCCTTGGGGATATAGGGTGGATTGGAAACAATAAGATCAAACCGCTCATCCAATGTGCCAAACCATGCACCCCCATGAAATGAAATACGGCCTGCCACGCCTAAAGTTTTCGCATTAAGGCTTGCCACCTCCAAGGCCGCCGCAGAAACATCGAGCGCAATGCCGGACCAACCAGTCCGTTCCGCCAAAAGCGTGATGATGATTGCCCCACTGCCCGTACCAATATCCAGCACGCGCACATGGCGCTGTAGTGGCAAGGCGAGAATTTGCTCAACAATGGTTTCCGTATCCGCGCGAGGATCGAGTACAGCAGGTGTGACATGAAAACTCCGGCCGTAGAATTCGCGTGACCCCAAGATGCGCGACACGGGTTCATGCGTCAGACGCCGTGTGATAAACCCATCAAACTGCGCTATCTGCGCTGACGACAGCACCAAATCAGGCTCAGCGATAATCTCTTCGTGGGTCAGCCCACTCGCCGCCTGCAACAGCAGTCGGGCATCAAGAGCCGAAAGCTCAATATCTGCATCACACAAAGCTCTCTTGGCCTTGAGCAGCAGGGCCTGAACGCTCTCAGCCTTCATTGTCCATCTGCGCCAGAAGATTGGCCTGGTGTTCGGTGATCAGCGCTCGCACCACATCCTCTAATGCTGGCCCTTCAATGATTTCAGGCAACTTATAAAGGGTAAGATTGATGCGGTGATCGGTGAGCCGCCCTTGCGGGAAATTATAAGTGCGAATGCGCTCTGACCGATCACCAGAGCCCACCTGTCCCTTGCGCTCGGCTGAACGTTCAGAGTCAATACGCTCCCGCTCGCGCTCAAACAGACGCGCCCGCAAAACCTTCATGGCTTTGGCCTTGTTCTTGATCTGTGATTTTTCATCCTGTTGTGACACCACAACACCTGTGGGAATATGGGTGATGCGCACTGCGCTATCCGTGGTGTTCACCGATTGCCCACCGGGGCCGGAAGAGCGGAACACGTCAATGCGCAAATCCTTTTCTTCGATCTTGATGTCCACCTCTTCAGCTTCCGGCAACACGGCAACCGTGGCGGCAGACGTGTGAATGCGCCCTTGTGTTTCCGTATCCGGAACACGCTGCACACGGTGAACACCCGATTCAAATTTCAAATTGGCATAAGCGCCTGAGCCAAAAATATTGGCAATGATTTCTTTATAGCCACCATGTTCCCCATCGGATGCGGAGATGATTTCAACCTTCCACCCCTTGGTTTGAGCATAGCGTTGATACATGCGAAACAGGTCGCCCGCAAAAATGGCAGCCTCATCACCGCCCGTGCCAGCCCGCACTTCCAAGATCACATTGCGTTCATCAGCCGAATCCTTAGGCAGCAGAAGGATTCGCATATCTTGTTCAAGAGTATCGACGCGTTCATCCAGCAGCGGTTTTTCAACTTCGGCCATTTGCGCCATTTCGCCACCTGCCGCCAACATCTCGGCCAAGCCTTCACGCTCTTGATAGGCCGCCTTCAGCGCCATGGCGCCCTTGGCCATGGGTTCAATTTCGGCATAGTCTTTTGATAGCTTGACGAACGCCTCGCCCGTGGCCCCACTGGCCAGCGCGTGTTCCACGCCAGCAAAGCGTTCAATAATGCGGTCAAGTTTCTGAAGTTGAATGGCAGACATGGCCAGGGCTTCTAGCCCACGGCTTCAAACTTCGCAAAAGCTTTTAGAGCGTTTTGGTGTTTCACCGAAACATCAAAATCGCCTTCAGATGAGAGAGGCGGTGACCTGTCTAACGTGGTCGTTTAGCCCTTTTGCTTGGCAGCCAAGGCATCAATGTCCAGTTTTTCACCCACCAGAATCTTTCCCGGTGCGCCGAGCACGCCCACTTCCTTGCCATCAATCAGATAACTCAGCTTGCCACCATCACGAGAGAGCGCAATTAAACCATCCTTGTTGGGCACGCGGTAAGTATCACCCGCCGCCATCATTTGGGTGATAAGCACATTGCCCTTGGCGTCTTCAATACGCAACCAGACGGGCGATTTCGCTTTTAAAACCAGCCGCGCATCGGCATTGTCTGCACCATATATCGTGCCGCCGGAGTTGCTCGCAGCTGCCACTTGAAGGGGCTTTTTGGTTTTACTTTTGCCACTGGGCGCCGGAACCTGCTCTTGAATAAAGGCCCCCATGGCATCAGGATCTTCTGATGCCAGAGCAGGTTCTGCAGGCGGAATGGGTGGAACGTCTTCCGCATTGGCCACAGCGTCAACGCCTTGAATGGGTTCTTGCGTTACTGTCACTTGCGCGGCCTCAGGCCCGGTTGAAGCAGTGGGCATTGTATCAACAGCCATAGCAGGTGCTGATGCGGCTTCTGCCGTTTGAGCAGGTGGAGCGTTCAACTGGTCTGGCGCGGAAGACATCATCCAATTGGTGGCCGAAAACAACATGAAAACCGCGAAAGCCGACGCAATCATGCCACCGGGTCCGCCAGGAAAGTTTGAAAGTTTCAAATTCAGCGAAGGCACTTTGGGCAATTGGCCAAACCGCAGAACCTTGGCACTGGACAGCACGGGCGGATTGGCAGGGTGAAACGTGCGCCGCGCCACTGGCGGTGCCGGCATAAAGCTGACGAGATGTTGCACCAAAGGGTCAGGATCAAATCCCAGCAGCTGGGCATAGACTGCAATCATCTCCAAGGCTTCCATGCGCGGTGGCATGTGGGTCATTTCGCCATTTTCGATCGCATCGAGATGATAGGGGTGGATGCCTGTGGCATCACTGGCTTCTTCCAGTGTTAACCCGCGTTTTTCGCGCTCACGCTGCAAAAACCAACCCACTTCTCCGGCTGGATCAATTTTCCCATTAGGCTTTTGGCGTGGCACGTGAGCAAAAAACTTAGGCTCGGCTCGGGATGGGGGGTGATCCAGAATATCTGTGGTCATGGCTTTACTCTCTACGCAACAATGAACGCCGCTAAACGAAACGCGATAGAAAACAGCATGAACAAAAATGGTGAACACCTCCCTAACAGAGGCGTTTTCAAGCAATATTGCAGATCAAGACTGATTAAACCTTCATATTTCCACGCCGTTGCGCTGGGCAAATTCCATGAGATCACCCCGCAGTGAGTGAAGTGGGCCGCGCAACAGGGGTTCCATGAATGCCCACAACTTGGCTTGATCAAGGCTGCGGATCATGGCTTTGACAGGTCCAACACCAGATGGCACCATGCTCATGGAGGTGAGGCCCACCCCCACCAAACCCATCGCTTCCAAGGGCCTGCCGCCCAATTCACCGCAGAGCGTAACAACTTTTTTGTGCTGCTTGGCCTTTTCCACAATCTGGCGCATCGCCCCAAGCGCGGCCGGGCTAAGCGGATCATAACGCCCGGCCAACTTCGGGTTGCCCCGGTCAGAAGCAAACAAGAACTGAACAAGGTCATTGGAACCGATCGATGCAAAATCGACAAGCGGCAACAAAGAATCAAGCTGCCAAATGAGCGACGGAATTTCAATCATCACGCCAATCTTGAGATTGCGTGGCAAGCCATAGCCCCGCTTTTTCAAAATCCCATGCTCCATCATCACAGCCGCCTTGGCCTGCGTGAATTCCTGCACATCGGCAATCATGGGGAACATGATCTTCAAATCTTGGCCCGCACCCGCAATCAACATGGCCCGCGCCTGCAGACGTAAAAGGGCAGGCCTGTCCATCGCCATGCGGATGGAGCGCCACCCAAGGGCTGGGTTTTCTTCACGCGGTTGGCGCAAATAGGGTAAGGTTTTATCAGCGCCAATATCCAGCGTGCGAAAAGTCACTGGCTTGCCTTTGGCCTGCTCCAGAATGCTGCGATAATGCCGCACCTGCGCATCCAGCCGTGGGAAGCGCTGCGCCATCATAAAATGTAGTTCAGTGCGGTACAGCCCCACACCATCAGCACCCGACTCAGCAAGGTGCGGCATATCAACGGTCAGCCCCGCATTGATGTTGAGGCCGATCAATTGCCCATCGCGGGTAAGGGCAGGTAAATCCCGCAATGCGGTAAAGCGCGCTTGCTTCTTGGCATAGAAGCGCACTTTTTCGGCATAGGATTTTTGCAGCTCCGCAGTTGGGCGTACAAAAATTTCGCCCGTGCTACCATCCACGATAATCTCATCGCCGGTGTCAACGAGATTGATGATGCCATCGGCTTGCCCTATGGCCGGGATGCCCAAGGCCCGCGCCACAATGGCCACATGGCTGGTTTTGCCACCCTCCTCCAAAATCACACCGCGAATTTTCGTACGGTCATAATCCAGAAGTTCGGCAGGCCCCATATTGCGCGAAACCACAATAGAGTTTTGCGGCAAATCCGTGCGCGAGGCCGTTGCAACTGCCCCAGTCAAAATGCGCAGCAAGCGATTGGATAAATCATCCAGATCATGCATGCGTTCACGCAGATAAGGGTCCGGCATGCGTTGCATGCGAGCGCGATTATCATTCTGCACACGCTCAACCGCGGCTTCGGCGGTCAAACCCGTTTCCACCGCTTCCTTCAAACGGTTCAGCCAGCCTTTGTCATTGGCAAACATGCGGATGGTTTCAAGCACATCGGAATAATCCGTAGCGCGCGCGGCATCACTGCCATCCAAAAGTTCATCCACTTGATTGCGCAGTTGCGCCACCGCGTCATCCAGCCGCTTCAATTCGAATGGCAGGTTTTCGGCAATCATGTTTTGAATGCGCACGCGCGGCTCATGCAAGACCACATGACCAAGGGCGATACCTTCCGCCAGTGACTCAACCCGCAAATGATGGCTGCGCACCTGCGCCACATCGATGGCAGTCTCGCGCGCCATTTCCTTCAAGTCACCAGAGGCCATCACCTCCGCCAGCACCATGGCGGTGGTTTGCAAGGCTTCCTCTTCTTCGTCGGTGTAATGGCGCAGTGTGCGGTTTTGCACCACCAAAACACCCAGCACTGCGCCGCCCCGCATGATGGGAACACCCAAGAAGGAATGATAGATTTCTTCACCCGTTTCCGGCAGATATTTAAAGGCTGGGTGATGCTGGGCATCAGACAGATTTAATCCTATCGCCTGATCACCGATCAGACCGACCAGACCTTCACCTGTTTTCAGTTTAGATTTGTGAACCGCCTCGCGCTTCAGACCTTCTGTGGCATAAAGCTCTAAGATATTACCCGGCCGCATAACATAGATCGAGCACACCTCAGCCACCATATTACCGGCGATGAGAGTGACGGTTTTATCGAGCCGCTTTTGCGCTGCTTCCGGCTCCGCCATAACCTCGCGGAGTTTCCTGAGCAGGACACGCGGGCCAAGTGCGGGACTGGGCATCGGCGTCGTCCTCAGGCCTCAAAGGCCTTTTGCCAGATTCGGAAAGTGCAATTGACGTTCAACATGATGGCCTTAAACCTTATCCAAACCATAGGCCGTGTGCAATGCACGAACCGCAAGCTCGGTGTAGGCCTCGTCGATCAACACGCTAACCTTGATTTCGGATGTGGTGATCGCCTGAATGTTGATGCCCTTATCCGCCAGAGATTTGAACATGCGGGCTGCAACGCCAGCATGGCTGCGCATGCCAATGCCCACCACAGAAACCTTGGCCACATCCGCCGAATGGGCAATGTCCTGAAAGCCAATTTGATCCTTCAGCTTGTCAAGAACGGCAATGGCCTTTTGCAAGTCTTTGCGCGGCAGGGTGAAGGTCACATCAGCCACGGCACCATCAGCTGAAACATTCTGTACAATCATATCGACGCTGATATCGGCCTCTGCCAGGGGACCAAAAATGCCTGCTGAAACGCCGGGCTTATCTTTTACCTTGCGCAGCGAAATTTTCGCTTCGTCGCGTGAATAGGCAATCCCACTGACAACATGCTGTTCCATCGATTTATCCTCTTGGCATACGATCGTTCCGGGTCCGGTGCCATCCGGCTTGTTTTGATTGGGTGAGTCTGGCGCTTCAAAGCTGGAGCGCACTTGCAATGGCACATTATAAACCATCGCCAATTCAACGGAGCGGGTTTGCAAAACCTTGGCCCCCAAGGAAGCCTGCTCCAACATTTCTTCATATGAAATCTTATCAAGCTTGTGCGCGCCCGTCACAATGCGTGGGTCTGTGGTGTAAACGCCGTCCACGTCTGTATAAATATCACAACGTGCCTCAAGGGCGGCAGCAATCGCCACAGCCGATGTATCTGATCCGCCACGCCCCAGCGTGGTGATACGCTTGTCGGGGCCAAGGCCTTGGAAGCCGGCGATCACCGCCACTTGGCCTTGCTCCATGCGCTTGATGATTTCAGCCCCATTGATATTGGTCATGCGGGCTGAGCCGTGCACACCGTCTGTTTCAATGGGGATTTGCCAACCCGACCATGAGCGGGCAGGAATGCCTATTTCTTGCAGCACGATCGCCAAAAGACCAGCTGTGACTTGCTCGCCAGTTGCAACCACCGCGTCATATTCACGCGCATCATGCATGGGGGCTGCCTGTTTGCACCACTCAACCAGCTGATTTGTAGTGCCAGCCATGGCCGAAACCACAACAGCCACATGGTGGCCAGCCTTTACTTCACGTTCCACATGGCGCGCCACATTGCGGATGCGATCAATATTCGCAACCGACGTGCCGCCAAATTTCATAACCAAACGGCCCATCGGCACCGTCCCCTCAAAGATTCGCCATGCCCCCTATGGTGCGGCGCGGCGTACTCATAGTAGAGGGCAGTCTTATATGCAATAATGTGACAGTAAAATCAGGTAACTAAACGCAATGACAACCGATACATCACCCCATCTTTCCAGCCTCGACCCGTCAGAAGTCGAAAAATTCTCAAAAATGGCGGCAGAATGGTGGAATCCCAAGGGGAAATTTGGGGTTTTGCATGTGTTTAACCCGGTGCGCCTTGATTATATCAAGGAACAGGTTTGCGCACGGCTCGGCCTCGACCCGCTGGAGCCGGAACCCTTCAAAGGCCTGCGCTTTCTGGATATTGGCTGCGGCGGCGGCTTGCTGTGCGAGCCTATGGCCAGGCTGGGCGCTTCAGTTGTCGG
Organism: Alphaproteobacteria bacterium; assembly: GCA_028868255.1. Lineage (GTDB taxonomy): Bacteria > Pseudomonadota > Alphaproteobacteria > Rhizobiales > Aestuariivirgaceae > Aestuariivirga. The sequence continues at coordinate 10,990 of JAGWUY010000002.1, forward strand.
CGTTGACCCATCGGACAAAAACATCAAGACCGCATCGGTCCATGCCATCGAGCAAGGCCTGGTGATCGATTACCGTGTTGGTACGGCGGAAGACCTGAATGAGGCCGGAGAAAAATTTGATGTAATTCTCAATATGGAGGTCATTGAACATGTGGCCCTACCGCAAAACTTCACGAAAAACTGCGTGGCAATGATGAAGCCCGGCGGCCTGATGTTTGTGGCCACCTTGAACCGCACATTGAAATCCTTTGGCCTTGCCATCATTGGTGCCGAATACATTCTGCGCTGGCTGCCCAAAGGCACGCATGAATGGGAAAAATTCATCAAGCCAGAAGAGTTGAAATTGTGGCTGGGCAATAATGGCGCCACGGTGAAAAGTGAAACCGGCGTGGTCTATCACCCCATTGGCCGCGAATGGAAACGCGCCCGCGATATGGATGTAAACTATATGCTTGTTGCCCAAACGTGAGATGCGGATCAGCAATCTCAACGCGGTGCCTCCCTTCAAAGAAGTAGTGGCTGACCGTATCTGGAAAGCGTGGTGGCGCCACCATGGCCACTTGTTGCAAGTTGTAACGGATTTCTTTGATGCGCTGCCACTGGAGCGCGGCATTCCCTTTGCGTTGGTGGCGCATGAAGGCGAAACCTATTTTGGCAGTGTGCTGGCTGTAGCGTCCGATCTTGATGACAGGCCAGAACTTTCACCTTGGGTCGCGGCCCTTTGGGTTGAACCTGACCACCGCAACAAGGGCATTGGCGCAGCCTTAGCCAAAGCCGCACGCACAGAAATATTAAACCTTGGCTATGATGCCGCCTTTCTTTGCGCTACAGCCGAGAAGCGGATCATGTATCAAAATCAGGGCTGGACCCTGCTGGAAAAAAGTGTCGGCGAGCATGCTCTCGATGTATTTGAGTTGAGTGCGAACGCCTGATCAATTCCCATCTTCCGGCAAGATCGGAATGGGGTGAACTTCGATGCCTTCTTCGATCAAGGCTTTGGCGTCGTCTGCTGTAGCATTGCCATAAATGCCGCGGGCTTCCGTTTCATTGTAGTGAATCTTGCGCGCTTCTTCGGCAAATTTATTGCCCACATTTTCAGCGTTGCTTTCCACATGTTTTCGATAGTCGCGCATCAGCTGCATCATCTGTGCCAAGCGCGGATCAGCTGGCCCGGCCACCATGCGCTGTGTGGCCTCGGGCTTGCGATTAGACTTGCTAGGAATGCCGGGTGCCATGATCTGCTTTTCAACCTTGGTCGAACTGCAATGCGTGCAAGCCACAAGCCCGGCCCTTGCCTGCTTGTCATAGGCCGCACTGTTGCTGAACCAGCCATCAAATGCGTGACCTTGATCACAGACAAGATCATAATGGATCATGCGGCACTCACGGTTTTCACGTCGAAATCACGGGCATGCCGCAAATTGGGGATTTTGGCTCGCGCGGCATCCGCCTGTGCAACATCAATCTCAAACACTTTATAGTCAGGGTCTGTGCCACATTCACAAATCACCTCGCCCCATGGGCCGATGACCTTGGAGTGGCCAAAAGTTTCGCGGCCTGAGTCATGCGTGCCACCCTGGGCTGCCGCGATCACAAAGCTGCCGGTTTCAATGGCGCGCGCGCGCAAAAGCACATGCCAATGCGCTTTGCCGGTGGGCACGGTGAAAGCCGCAGGCACCAGCAGCACTTTGGCCCCAGCCATTGCCAAGGCGCGGTGCAGGGCCGGAAAGCGCACATCATAACAAATGGTCAAACCAAATGGCGCCAAGGGTGTTTCAACAACAACCGCCGCTTGCCCGCCTGTGTAAGACGCAGACTCGCGGTAAACCTCGCCATTCGCCAGATCGACGTCAAACAGATGGATCTTGTCATAACGCGCAACGATCTTTCCCTCAGGGGAAAACAGCAATGTGCGATTGGCCAGCTTGTCACCTTCACTCTTCAGCGCCAGCGAACCAATGTGAAGCCAGATGCCAAGTTTTGCCGCCAGTTCTGAAAAACCTTTTACGGCCAGGTCCTCAGCCTCAGGACGGGTGATGGCTTTGAGGCGCTCGCGGTCGGGTTCAAACAAATTCGTCATTTCCGGAGTGGAAACAAAGCGTGCCCCTTGCGAGGCCGCTGAGCGAATCAAGGCGGATGCGTCTTTCACATTGCGCGCCGGATCAGTCGATGACCGCAGCTGAACCATGCCTGCTTTGAAACTCATGAAGTGGCCAATAACGGGTCAAGCCCGCCTTGTGCGTCCAGCGCATGCAAATCATCACAGCCACCCACATGGGTGTTCCCAACAAAAATTTGTGGCACGCTGCGCCGCCCATTGGCGCGCGCAGTCATACGCTCGCGCTCAGCGAAATCACGGCTCACATCAATTTCTGAAAATGCAGCACCCTTCTTGTTCAAAAGGTTTTTGGCCATCATGCAATAGGGGCAACTGGGCGTGGTATAGATGGTAATTTTCGACATCGAGCTTTCTTTCAATCAGGCCTCAATATGGAACCGGTGCGGTTCCAAAACAAGGGCAAAGCTGAGCACAAAAACCTGCGCCGCGCCGGCCACTTTCAGCGCCTCAGCACAGGCCGCCGCCGTGGCCCCGGTGGTGCGCACATCATCTACCACCAAAACAGTGCGGTCTTTGATGTCCAATAAAAGATCTTCAGCAATTGCAAAAGCCTTGCGCACATTTTTCTCACGCGCTTCCTGTTTCAGCCCCACCTGTTGGCGCGTGGCAACTTTGCGTAACAATTGAACCGCCCCATAGGGCTTGCCCGCCCCCGCCGCCAAAGGCTTGGCCAGAAGGGCAGCTTGGTTAAACCTGCGCTTCCACAATCGGCTAGGGTGAAGTGGCACAGGCACCACCAAATCTGATGCAGCCAAAACATCTCGCCCCGCCCGCGCCATCAAACGAACCATAAAGAGGGCTGCCTCGTGATGATCCTTATATTTGAGGGCATGAACCAACCCCTTGGAGTGATCGTCAAACACCACAGCTGCACGCGCCTTGTCCCAAGGCGGGGGTGCAGCCAGCGCCGCTGCGCTTAGAGTGCCGATCCCCTGATCATAGGCAAAGGGTGTTCCCATCACATCGCAAATGGGGTGTTCGATGAAATTGAGTTTTTGCCAGCACGCAACGCAGAGGCTGGCCCCGATTGTCACCGATTGGTGGCAAACCAAGCATTTGGGCGGCACTATGAGATCAACCACACGGCCCATGGCCAGTGAAAAACCCCGGCGCACATCAGCAAACTGGAATTTGGGGGCCACATCGGCTACCTCTTCATCCATGACTGACGCTGCCCCCCAGATTTTTGCCCCAAAGATTTTTGATCGTGCGCTTTATCTTTCCCGCCAATCCAAGGCGATTGCAACAGGTGATCTGCACCACCACGTCGCGGGCGAACTGGGCGACAGGTTTTCCGTCAATCTCAAATCTTTTCCCAAAACGTTGCTAATTGCATCTCCCGCTGAACCGGCTGCAACAACCTTGCGTCTTTCAGGCAAGATCGAAACACTGCATGTAATCGCGCGCCCCAGAGATGAGCAGATTGAACATCCAGACAAAGACTATGACGCCATCATCAGCCTGCTTGACCTGCACTGTGTGAATGATGTGCCGGGCCATCTCAGCCAGTTGGCGCGCGCCTTGAAGCCAGATGGCCTTTTGGCCGTGGCCTTTTTTGGTGGCGAAACACTTTTCGAATTGCGGGAAAGCTGGCTGCAAGCGGAAATCGAAATCACAGGCGGCGCAAGCCCGCGTGTGGCCCCCATGATTGGCGTGCGCGAACTCGGTGGCCTGATGCAACGTGCAGGCCTTGCGCTGCCTGTGGCCGATATGGATCACACCACCCTGCGCTATGCTGATGCCTTCGCCTTGATGCACGAGGTCAAAGCCTATGGCTATGCCAACCCTCTGATCGGGCGAAAAACAAATCTGGTCTCGCGCCGTTTCCTCACCAAAGTGGCCGACTATTATCACGCGCAATTTTCAGATGCTGATGGCCGCATTCGCGCCACCTTGGAACTGGCTTGGGCGATGGCCTGGAAGCCCCATGAGAGCCAGTCCAAGCCCTTGAAACCGGGCAGTGCCACGCACCGCCTGGTTGATTTTCTCAAGCCAAAATCATAGGGTTTTCAAAAACGTCATTCCCGCGAAAGCGGGCATCCATTACAAAATCCAAAGCTCGAATTTTAATGGATACTCCGCCTGCGCAGAGTATGACGGTGTAAGAAAAGCGGGGTAAAAACCCTTAAACATAAGCCCCATGGCAATGCTTATAGCGTTTGCCAGAACCACAAGGGCATTCGTCGTTGCGCCCCACCTTGCCCCATGTGGTGGGGTTTTGCGGGTCAATGGCTTTAGCAACATCTGCTGCTGCAACAGCAAATGACCCAAACATTGGCGAGCCTTCACCCACATCATCAAGGCCTGTAGTTTGGTCAATATGATGCGCCTGCATGGGTGGCAATTGGTTTTCATCCGGCAACATATCATCAGTTGGGCGGGTCTGGATTTCCACGCGCATCAACTGCCCCGTCACCGCCTCTTTCATTTGGGTGACCATATTTGAGAACAGGGTGAAGCCTTCCGTCTTATATTCATTCAGCGGGTCGCGCTGCCCATAACCGCGCAAATGGATCACCTGACGCAGGTAATCCACCGTTACGATATGCTCACGCCACAAGCGGTCCATGGTTTGCAGCAAGACGGCTTTCTCGACTTGCTGCATGATTTCTGGTGAATATTTTTCGCGCTTGGAATTATAATAAGTATCAGCAGTCTTGGTTACGCGTTCTTTGATTTCCTCATCAGCAATGCCTTCTTCCTTGGCCCAGTCTTCAACGGGAAAATCAATTGCCACCGTCTCACGCAGGCGCTCACGCAAGCCTGTCGCATCCCATTGCTCCGCATACGCATTTTCCGGAATATGTTTTGAAACAAGATCAGTAATGATGTCATGGCGCAGGTCATCCACCGTCTCTGAAATCTCTTCGCCCTTCATAATTCCAATGCGTTGATCGAAGATCACCTTGCGCTGGTCATTCATCACATTGTCAAATTTCAACAGATTCTTGCGGATGTCAAAGTTGCGCGCTTCCACCTTCTGCTGCGCCTTTTCGAGCGCCTTGTTGATCCATGGGTGAATAATGGCTTCACCATCTTTCAGGCCAAGCTTTTTCAACATGCCGTCCAAACGGTCTGAACCGAAAATACGCATCAAATCATCTTGCAGCGAAAGATAGAAACGCGACATGCCGGGGTCACCCTGTCGGCCAGAACGACCGCGCAGCTGATTGTCAATACGGCGGCTTTCATGGCGCTCGGTGCCGATCACAAACAGCCCACCGGCAGCCAGCACAATCTGTTTCTTGACTTCAATATCAGCCTTGATCGCATCAATAGCGCGGTTGCGGGCTGCCCCTTCGGGCATATCAGCAAGTTCGTTGCTCACGCGCATTTCCAAATTGCCACCGAGTTTGATGTCTGTGCCGCGGCCCGCCATGTTGGTGGCAATGGTCACTGCACCCGGCGCACCTGCCTGAGCAATAATCTGCGCTTCCTGTTCATGGTAGCGCGCATTGAGCACATTGTGCGGAATCTGGGCAGCCTGCAAAAGGGCTGACAATTCCTCTGATTTTTCAATGGATGTCGTGCCCACAAGAACCGGCTGGCCACGCGCAATCGCTAAGCGCAGCGTTTCGGTAATTGCCGCATATTTTTCTTTTGCCGTGCGGTAAACTTCATCGTCTTCGTCTTTGCGCGCCACAGGCACATTAGTTGGAATTTCGATGACTTCGAGATTGTAAATATCTTGGAACTCATCCGCTTCAGTCAGCGCCGTGCCGGTCATGCCGGCAAGCTTGGAATACATGCGGAAATAGTTTTGGAAAGTGACAGAAGAAAGGGTCACATTTTCGGGCTGAACGGTCACATGTTCCTTGGCTTCAATCGCCTGGTGCAGCCCTTCTGAATAGCGGCGGCCTTCCATCATGCGGCCTGTGAATTCATCAATAATGATCACCTGATCATCCTTGACGATATAGTCCTTGTCGCGCGTGAAAAGGGTGTGGGCGCGCAAAGCTTGAGTGATGTGATGAATGATGGGCACATTGGCAGCATCATAGAGTGTGCCCTTCATGGCTTCTGCCGCCACAAGCAGTTGCTCAAGATGCTCATTGCCTGCTTCTGTCAATGTAACTGAGTGCTGCTTCTCATCAAGCTCATAATCAGCAGCCGCCAACTGCGGAATAAAGCCATCCAGCAGATTATAAAGATTGGATTGGTCGTCCACCGGGCCCGAAATAATCAAAGGTGTGCGCGCTTCATCCACCAAAATGGAGTCCACTTCATCGACAATGGCAAAGTGATGGCCGCGCTGTACCATCTCTTCCAGATGATACTTCATATTGTCGCGCAAATAATCAAAGCCCAACTCATTGTTGGTGCCATAAGTGATGTCGCAGGCATAGGCCGCGCGGCGCTCATTATCATCCAGGCCGTGAACGATCACACCTGTGGAGAGACCCAAGGCGGCATAAACTTTAGCCATCCAGCTTGCGTCACGTTTGGCCAGATAGTCATTCACCGTCACCACATGAACGCCCTTGCCTTCCAGCGCGTTGAGATAAACTGGCAGTGTTGCCACCAAAGTCTTGCCTTCGCCGGTTTTCATTTCCGAGATCATGCCAGCATGAAGCACCATGCCGCCTACCATCTGCACATCAAAGTGCCGAAGGCCCAGTGCCCGCTTGGCGGCTTCACGCACGGCAGCAAAGGCCTGTGGCAAAAGATCATCAATTGTTTTTCCCGCAGCCAGTTCGGCCTTGAAACCAGCCGTCACGTTTTTCAGTTCAGCATCGCTCAGGGCTTGATAATGGTCTTCCAGAGCATTGATTTGCGGTACGCGTTTCTGAAAGGCCACCAATTTGCGGTCATTCGTTGTTCCAAAAACCTTGGCGGCTACATTCCGCAACATTCCGAGCATTTGATTCGTTCCTTGTTCGGCCGAAAGGCCAGTTTTGCGGTCTCATAGCGCAGAGTTTGGTTCAGAGGAAACATTCAAATGCGTATTTTTATGACCGAGAGGGGTGTCTTGTCGGCACGTAAGGGCCAAATCATGCAATTTCAACCTGTTGCATTGCGGCAACAGCAGAGCAAAAGGCTTATTATTGCCTTGTTTCGATTCCATTGCCTGCATATAGGACACTTTTAAGGGCACAATTTTTGATGGATCACATGCCGCGCATTCGCACAATTTTGAAGACAGCACTCCTGGCAGGCGTGTTTGGTTTGGCATTTTCGGGCGTAAGCTTGGCCCAACAGGATGCCAGCGCTCCGCTGACTGGCCAAGATTCCACCGTTGCCACGGTTAATGGCTATGAAATTAAAACCTCAGAAGTGCGCATGGCTTTCGATGATGTGATCAGCCAGCTGCCCAATATGCCAGCCAAAATGCGCTTCCCCTTTGTGGTTGAATTTTTAATTGAACGCCACCTGATTGCGCAGGTCGCAGCCAAGGAAGGCACTGCCGACAGTGAAGACTATAAGCGCCGCTTGGCCGCTTATCAGGCCAAAGCCCTGCGTGATAGCTATCTTGCCACCAAGATCAGCCCATCTATTACCGAAGAAGAGATCAAGGCCGCTTATGACAAAGAAACCGCAAAGGTCACCCAGACTGAGCGGATTCGCGCCCGTCACATTTTGGTCGCCACCGAAAAAGAAGCCAATGATATTGAAGCCAAACTGAAGGCTGGCGCAAAGTTTGAAGATTTGGCCAAACAATATAGCCTAGATGGCTCCAAGGACTATGGTGGTGATTTGGGTTATTTCACCGCCCCTGAAATGGTGGCCGAATTCTCCAAAGCGGCCTTTGCTTTGAAACAGGGAGAAGTTTCGGCGCCGGTAAAAACCGAATATGGCTGGCATGTGATCCGCCTCGATGACCGCAAGATGGGTGCTGCCCAGCCTTTCGATCAGGTGAAGGGCGCCATCCGCAATGTGTTGGTGCGCAACAAGGTTCAAGCCATTTTGGCTGGCTTGCAAGGCACAGCAAAAGTCGAAATACTTGATCCTGATCTCAAGAAAGCACAAGAAGAAGCCCAAGCGCAGTTGAAGAAAAAAGCGGGCGAAAAGCCGGCTGTAGCGACAGACCCCGCCGCTCAGGGTGATGTTGGGGCACCTGCTGCGCCTGATACCAGCGGCAAAGGCGATTTGGGCCTGCCCGACGCGCCCAAGCAATAACCCACCCGCATCCAAAGAGGCAGGCGACAGATGGCACTCACAATTTCCCCTCTGGCACCTGCCAGCTTTCCCCATTTGCCCGAAATCAAAGGCGTGGCCTTGGCCTCTGCCGCCACAGGCATTCGCTACAAAAACCGACCCGATGTTTTGCTGGCGGTTCTTGATGCGGGCACAACTGTTGCAGGGTGTTTGACGACCTCCAAAACCCGCTCTGCCCCGGTTGATTATTGCGCAGAAAATCTGAAATCCGGCAAAGCCCGCGTGATGATCTGCAATGCCGGCAATTCCAATGCCTTCACGGGCAAGGCGGGCATCACCACTGTCAAGGCTGTGGCCAGTGCCGCCGCCAAACAGTTCAAATGCAAATTGACTGAGGTGTTTCAAGCTTCAACAGGCGTGATCGGCGAACCGATGAACCCCGCCCCCATCATCAATGCTCTGCCCACCCTAGCCCAAGCGGCAAATGCAAAAGATTGGGATATGGCAGCACGCGCCATAATGACGACAGATACGTTTCAGAAAGTGGCCACAGCGCAAGTGAAACTGGGCGGCAAAACCGTAACGATCAATGGCATTGCAAAAGGCTCAGGCATGATTGCGCCAGAAATGGCCACCATGTTGGTGTTCATTTTCACTGATGCAGCAATCCCCGCTAAAATCTTGCAAAAATTGTTGAGCCCCGCTGTGGGTAAAAGCTTCAATTGCATCACTGTGGACGGCGATACGTCAACGTCCGACACAGTTTTGTTGTTTGCCACGGGCAAAGCAGGTGTGGTGAAAGATCTGAAATCTGCCTCGGACGCCCGCCTCAAACCCTTTGCCAAGGCATTAGATGGCATTTGCCATGATCTCGCCATGCAAGTTGTGAAAGATGGCGAAGGCGCTGAAAAGCTGGTCGAGGTCAAAATCACCGGCGCTGAATCAAATTCAGCCGCCAAGAAAATCGGCATGGTGATTGCCAATTCACCTTTGGTCAAAACCGCAATTGCGGGTGAAGATGCCAATTGGGGCCGCATTGTCATGGCCGTTGGCAAATCCGGTGAAAAGGCGCTGCGTGACAAACTGCGCATCAAGATTGGTGGCGTGCAAGTGGCAGCCAAGGGCATGAAAGACCCAAACTACAATGAGATCGACATCATGCCCCACATGAAAGGCCGCGACATCAAGATCGAAGTGGATATCGGTGTGGGCAAAGGTGCAAGCACGGTGTGGACTTGCGATTTGACGCACCGCTACATTGACATCAACGGCTCCTATCGCAGCTGATGAAGCTCGTACTCGTCGCCGCGGTTGCGCTGATTGATGCCGATGGCCGCATCTTGCTGGCCAAGCGACCGGAGGGAAAAACACTCGCGGGCCTGTGGGAATTTCCGGGCGGCAAAGTGGAACAGGGCGAGCGCCCTGAACAAGCATTGATCCGCGAATTGCGCGAAGAACTGGGCATTGACGTTGAACAATCCTGCCTCGCCCCCCTCACCTTCGCCAGCCACGCTTATGATGATTTCCATCTGCTGATGCCACTTTTTGTGTGCAGGCGCTGGAAAGGCATAGTGCAAGCCATGGAAGGCCAAGACCTGAAATGGGCCTACGCCAAAGACCTCAAAACCTACCCCATGCCACCGGCAGATAAACCGCTGATCCCGCATTTGGTGGAGTTGCTTTAATCAATCTTGATGTTGAACATCATGCCCATGTCTTCATGTTCCAAGATGTGGCAGTGATAAATATAATTGCCCCTATACCCATCAAAGCGCATGATAATACGCGTGGCCTCATTGGGCTTGCATTGGATCGTATCCTTCCAACCATTTTCATGCGGTGGGATTTTAGAACGATTCAAATATTTGAAGCCAATAGCTTTGGGCATTGGCGGGTCAACCGGATCACCCGTCGCTGGCACAAATTCAATGCCTGTTCGGCTGAGCGGCATGAATTGAACCAAATGAACATGCATCGGATGAACGTCTTTTGTCGTGTTGAGAAATTCCCAAACCTCATAGCCCAAACTCTTGATCTCAATGGGAGGGGTGTTGCCCCAATTGCCGCCATTGACCAACACGGTTGGTGTGAGCAATCCTGGCTTTGTATTCACCGGCAACATATATTCTTCCAATACGAAGCGGCGAAACACAAAGGAATGAGTTTGAACGGTAAAACCAGATTTCAAGCTTAACATTGGCACTTGATCTGCGGCGGCCTCAATCGCGGCAAAGTCCATGGTGTCGATTTCATTCGGCGGCGCACCCGGTGGCAAAACCGGTTCCTTGCGTGCAGGAAGCTTAATCGGCCAAGACAAGAAATGCTTTTCATCACTTGCCAACGCTTTGCCTTTGACAGCAAACTGCAACAGTTGTGCAAAATTTTCCTTGCGATGATCCAATATATCGGGATGGCTGTTGTGCAAAATAATATTTTTGTTGTTGTGCTTGCGCAAATCCAACAAGACATCGAATCTTTCACCAGGTGCCATGAGCAATGTTTTTGCAGCCACTGATTCTTTGAGAAAACCGCCTTCCGTTCCGATGACGTGAAAATTGATTTTCTTGCCCGGATCGCCCTCTTCGCAGAAGGAAAGATTGAAAATGCGTGTGTTGGCACCGTTGAGAATGCGAAGGCGGTACACGCGCGGTGCCACGCTTGCCCTTGGCCAAATTTGGCCATTCACGACAGGAAATTGACCTACGAACTCTGGCGTCGCTGTGTAATTGGGGTCATTCTTGGCTTTCTCTTTGTCATATTCCTGCTCATAATAGAGCTGGCTGCCATCCTCGGTGAAGCTCTTATCCTGCAAGACCAACGGAATTTCCTGTTTGCCGCTGGGGAGAAAAGCCTCGCCATCCCCACGCAGCAAATACATGCCGCACAACCCCGCATAAACATTGAGGCGCGTCACATCCATCGCGTGATCGTGATACCATAACGTGGAGGCGGCCTGTTTGTTGGGGTAGTAATAAAGATGGCCCTCATTTGGATGGGAAAAGTGATGTGGAAATCCGTCACTTGTCGCTGGCACTCTTGCCCCATGCACATGAACCACATGATGCGGCTTCTCCAGCATGTGATCTTCTTCCATGCCCTGGCGCACGCCAAACGAGATGAGTGAGTCAAGGCTTTTGCCTTCCAAGCCATTGAACCAGTTGATTCTCACAGCTTCATTGGTTTTGGCCACGATTGTTGGCCCCGGATAGGTTCCATTATATCCAAATACCCGCACGGGGGACATGTCAGGGTGAAACCGGTGTTCGAACTCACCCATTGTCAGCATATATTGCTTGGTTGCATCATAAATCGGACTGACTGGCATAGCGACTTTTGGGATCACCAGCTCATTCTTGGCAAGCCATTTTCCAGTCGAAACAATTGGAAGCGGCATCTCGCCCTCCATTCTTTTGTATCAACCCCACCCGACAAGCTAAAACGAAGCAAACAAATTGCCAAGTGCATTAAACTGCTGAAACTGAAGTTACGGTTTTAAGCCGCCCCCACATAACGCATCGCCGCCATCATGCCGGCGTTCATATGATAGAGGTGATGGCAGTGGAAGGCCCAATTGCCGGGGTTCTTTGCATCGAATTGAATGGTGGCGCGTGATTTTGCAGGGATAAGGATTGTATCACGCACCGCGCCATTGACGCGCGTGTCACCCAGCCCCACCACTTTGAAGTAATGCCCATGCAGATGCATGGGATGCGCCATGCCGGTGCGGTTTTGCATGGTGACTTCGACACGCTCACCCTCGCGCACGCTAAACAACGTGTCGTGCATCATGGCTTTGCCATTAAAGCCCCAGCTATAATTTTTGTCGCTGCCTGTGAGGTCAACCACTTCGGTCTGATTTGTCGGCTCTTGCGGCACTTGCGCCACGGATCGCAACTGCTTCTCGAGCGAAAAATCCAGCATAGCACCTGGTTCACCCTGATCCGACACCGCAACAACCTCGGCCTTACCTGCCTTGATGATGATGCCGCTGCGCAGGGGCGCCCCTTCCGCTTGAAAGAGAATAGGCCATGCCCCAGGCCCTTGCGGCAATGCGATGCGGATATCCACCCGCTGCGCAATCCCGATGGGGAAACGCTTACCTATAACAGGAAACACGGTGTTGCCATCAACAGCAATCAACGACCCATCCAATGCACCAAGTTCAATCCACATATTGGTGGACGAACAGCCATTGATGATACGCAGCCGCAAATGCCCCCCAATTTCAGCCTGTACTATTTCCGGGTCATCCAATGTGCGGTCATTGGCCAGCATGGCATCATAAGTCACGTCATTGGCCATCACCATATCAGGCATGTCCTTCATATTGGCTTTGAGGTCAGCCAGAATCTCTTGAGGGTCGCGGAACGAAAAATCATGCAGCATCACCACATGCTCTTGCTCATCAAACAGGGGCTTTTGCAACTCATGCACAATGAGAGGCGCAGCCAAAAGGCGCTGCTCCTGCAAGCCCACATGCGAATGCATCCAATGCGTGCCGGCCTTGGTGTTTTCAAAATCAATGGTGCGTGTTTCTTTGGGCTGCAAGGCAGGCGCAGAAAGTTGCGGCACACCATCCATCGCCGAAGGCGGTGTCAAACCATGCCAATGAACAGATGTTTCTTCAGAAAGCTGATTGACCAGATCATAACGAAAGCGTTGGCCCAACACCATTTCAAGGCCGGGTTTACCCGTCGGGCCCATCAAGCCAAAAACCTTGGCGGCCTTTCCCTTGACATCCAAAACACGCGATGTGACCGTAATGCGGGGTGCGAGTTGTGCTTGGGCAAGGCCCACAAATGGCGCACCAGCAACGCCTGATAAAAATCCACGACGTGTGAGAGACATGACGTGAGCTTCTCCAAGAAGGGCCTAGAGCCCTCGGCCAATATTCAAAAATTTCTCGCGCCTTTGTGTACGCAACACATCGCCCGACAAACCACCATAGGCGCGCAACGTGCGGGCCAAAGCTTCAGCGGTGGATTGCATAGCCTGCGCGGGCACACGGTGCGCCCCACCCAAAGGCTCGGGGATAATTTCATCAATGATACCGAATTTCTTCAAATCCTGCGCGGTGATCTTTAACGCTACGGCAGCATCCTTGGCCCGCGCCGGATCCCGCCACAAAATGGACGCCGCACCTTCTGGCGAAATCACACTGTAGATCGCATGTTCCAGCATCAAAACCGTATTGGCCGTGGCGATGGCAATTGCACCACCAGAGCCACCTTCGCCAATCACCACAGAAATCAGTGGCACTCCGAGCGACAGGCAGCAATCAGTAGACCGCGCAATCGCCTCCGCCTGCCCACGCTCTTCTGCATCAACACCGGGGTAAGCCCCTGAAGTATCAACAAAGGTAATCACAGGCAAACCAAAACGATTTGCCATTTCCATCAGGCGCACGGCCTTGCGGTAACCTTCAGGCTTGGCCATGCCAAAATTGTGCTTGAGGCGGCTAGCGGTGTCAGACCCTTTTTCTTGCCCGATGACCACAACAGGTTGGCCCTCAAACCGGCCAAGCCCACCCACCACAGCTTCATCTTCAGAGAATTTGCGGTCGCCTGCCAGAGATACAAAATCCGTGATCAGCGTGTTGATATAATCCAGCGCATGAGGCCGTTCCGGGTGGCGGGCCACCTGGGCTTTTTGCCATGGGGTAAGATTTTGATAGAGATCGGCCAGAATCTTGTTGGACTTCTTTTCCAGCGATTTCACATCATCGGCGATGGAAATCTTGGCATCACCTTGCGCCACGGTGCGCAGCTCGGCAATCTTGCCTTCCAACTCGGCGACCGGAGTTTCAAAATCCAGAAATGCGTGCATAATCCCTCTTGTCGTGTTTGGGGCAATGAATAGGCTGTTTACTGGCGCTCTAACGCGCCCTTGTCAACTTGTCTCGTGTCAACTTTTCTTGTGCTTTGCAGAAAGCGGGTGGAATGACTCGACCGCTTCCTTTAGACGATCGGCCTGCACATGGGTATAAATCTGCGTGGTTGAAATATCGGCATGGCCCAGCATCTGCTGCACCGCCCGCAAATCTGCCCCATGCGCCAATAAATCGCTGGCAAAAGCATGTCGTAACACATGGGGAGACACCTTCTCGGCATCAAGCCCTGCTGCACGCGCCAGCGCTTTCAACTCCAGCGCGAAATGTTGTCGGGTCAAGGCACCCTTGGCCCCATGCGAAGGAAACAGGAACTTGGGCTCACCTTTTTGGTTAAGTTTCAGCGCCGCCACATAATCACGCAACACGCCCAACACCCGGTCCGACATCGGCACCATGCGCTCGCGCCCGCCCTTGCCCTTGATGGTCAAAAACCCATCACTGGCCATAGCAGCGCGAAATGTCAGCGTCACAAGCTCTGACACACGAAGGCCAGTGGCCGCCAACATCTCTAACAAGCATTGCAGACGCATGGCTTTGAAGCGTGCGTTATCTTCACTCTGCTCCACTTTAACTTTGGCGGTATCCAACAATGCCAGCATTTCAGCCTCACTCAAAAGCTTAGGCAAGGGCTTGGCAGCGCGTGGACCTTCAACAATACTGGCCGGATTTTCCGTAGCAATATTTTCGCCATGCAAAAAGCCATGGAATTGTTTCACCGCTGAAAGCCTACGGGCGGCTGTGCTGCGCGCCAGACCTTCAGCTTCAATATCAGCCATGAAATCTTTCACATCCGCCGTACGTGCAGCCGCGGCACTGACCTCGCGACCCCCCAAAAAAGTAAGATAACTCTGCAAATCGCGAGAATAGGCACTAAGTGAATTGGCGGCAGCGCCACGTTCAGCACTCATCATTTCCAAAAACCGCCCCAGCAAGCGCCGATCAGATGAACTACTTTTCTCGAAGCTTGTCATGGGGCAAAGATTTGATGATTTCGGATTGCTCGGGCGGGAAACTGGCCAAGGCAAAGGCCGCCCCATAGATCGCTGCCATGATCAAACCGACAACGATGACAAATTTGATCGTATCTGGCACGCAAAACCCTCTATTAAAACCAAGCCTCAGCATAGCGCGTCAGTGCTCATTTGCCAAATGAAAGCCTTCTAGCACTTCAGCTCCTCTTGCTCTAAAAGCCGTGGCCGAACAATCATGGCCCGAAGATCAATCAACAAAGATATTGAAATTGTCCACCAAAAACTGGGCAACCGTGCGCTTGTGCTGGTGGGGCTGATGGGCGCGGGCAAAACCAGTGTTGGGCGCCGCGTTGCCGAAAAACTAGATATTCCTTTTATTGATGCTGATCACGAGATCGAAATTGCCGCTGGCAAAACCATACCTGAAATTTTTGCCGACCATGGCGAAGCCTATTTCCGCGAGGGAGAGCGTCGGGTGATCAACAGGCTTCTTGAAAATGGCAAGCAAGTGCTGGCCACAGGGGGCGGCGCATTTATGAACACGGAAACGCGCCAGAATATTAAGCATCATGGCCTTTCGCTTTGGTTGAAAGCTGATCTTGATGTGCTCTTAAAGCGCGTTGCCAAGCGCAATGACAGGCCGTTGCTGCAACAGGAAGACCCAGCAGCGGTAATGACCCGGCTGATGGACCTCCGCTACCCTATCTATGCTGAAGCAGACATCACCGTTGAAAGCCGCGATGTGCAACACGGCCAGATGGTCAATGATGTGATCAAGGCCATTGCTGATTTTGAAAACGAGGACGACAGCACTGATGAATGAGCACCCCATTAGCCAGTCAGTGCAAGTGAGTTTGGCCGATCGTTCATATGACATCACCATCGGGCAAAAATTGGTGGCCACGGCAGGTGCGCGCATCGCCCCTCTGCTCAAGCGCCCTTTCTTGGCCATCGTGACAGATGAAAATGTAGCAAAACTGCATTTGCCAACTTTAGAAAAATCTTGCGCCGACCACGGCATCGAAACCAAATCCATCATTTTACCCGCAGGCGAAGCGACCAAGAGCTATAAATATCTGGCCGAGCTGTGCGATGGCTTGCTTGCGGCGGGTGTTGAGCGACGCGATGTGGTGGTGGCCCTGGGCGGTGGTGTGATCGGTGATCTCACAGGCTTTGCCGCCAGCATTTTGCGCCGGGGGGTGAACTTCATACAAGTCCCAACCTCGCTTCTGGCCCAGGTTGACAGTTCTGTCGGTGGCAAAACCGGTATCAACTCACCCC
This sequence comes from Alphaproteobacteria bacterium, assembly GCA_028868255.1. Lineage (GTDB taxonomy): Bacteria > Pseudomonadota > Alphaproteobacteria > Rhizobiales > Aestuariivirgaceae > Aestuariivirga. The sequence continues at coordinate 27,347 of JAGWUY010000002.1, forward strand.
TGGGCAAAAACCTGATTGGTGCCTTTCACCAACCCATCGCCGTGTTGGCGGATCTTGATGTGCTTTCAACTTTGCCCCAGCGCCAACGCGCCGCTGGCTATGCCGAAATTGCCAAATATGGCTTGCTTGGCGATGCCACATTTTTCAAATGGTTGGATGCAAATGTAGAATCCATTGTGAATATGGGCAATGATCTTTCAGCTTTGGCCAAGTCGGTCGAAACCAGCTGCTCCATGAAGGCCCGCATCGTCGCCGAAGATGAAACCGAAACCGGCGTGCGCGCCCTGCTCAATCTGGGCCACACTTTCGGCCACGCTTTGGAAGCAGCAACAGGCTATTCAGATCGCCTGCTGCATGGCGAGGGTGTGAGCATTGGCATGGTGCAGGCGTTCAAATTTTCGGAACAGCTGGGCCATTGTGCATCCGGCACGGCTGAAAACGTGGCCAAACATCTGGCGCGCGCAGGCCTGCCCACTCACATGTCACAAATTCCGGGTAGCCTGCCCCCGCCGGAAAAATTGGTCGAACTGATGCGACAGGATAAAAAAGCCATAGGCGGCAAACTGACCTTTATTCTCGCCCGCGCCATTGGAGAAAGTTTTATCGCCAAAGACGTTGCGGAAGCAGATGTCTTGGCGTTCCTTAAAGAGGATATGGTGAAGTGATAACTTATGATGCGGGCATCGCCCTGCTTTCCATTCTCGGCCTAATCATTGTGTCAGCCTTTTTTTCGGCTTCGGAAACGGGTCTCACCACCGCCTCGCGCGCAAGGTTGACCGAGCTTGAAAAGCGCGGCAGCAAACGCGCTTCGATGGTCTTGAAAATGACGGCCCTGCCGGAGCGGTTAATCGGTGCTTTGCTGCTGGGTAACAGCCTGGCCAATATCACAGCCTCCGCCGTGGCCACCGCCGCTTTGGTGAAAGTGTTCAACGAGTCCGGCGCAGTGATTGCTTCTGTCGTTATGACTGTTTTGATCTTGATCTTTGCCGAAGTGATGCCCAAAACCTATGCCATCGCTTATCCAGATCGGGTTGCGGCAGCCGTTGCCCCAGTCATGCGCATCATCGTGGCTGTTCTCGCCCCAATCGTTATGACTGTTGAGTATATCGTCAAAAAAACGCTCATGCTGTTTGGTGTAGATACATCAAATGTAGACGGCATTCTATCTGCTCACGATGAATTGCGGGGCGCAATTGATCTGCACCACAAAGAAGGCACCTTCGTGAAGAAAGACAAGGACATGCTGGGCGGCATTCTTGATCTGAAAGATCTGGAAGTGGCGGATGTGATGATCCATCGCACCAAAATGCAGACGATTGACGGATCAGAACCTATCCAAGCGATCGTGCAACAAGTTCTGAAAAGCGGCAATACGCGTCTGCCTGTGTGGAAGGATGACCCTGAAAACTTCATTGGAGTGTTGCACGCCAAAAATCTGTTTGCGGCCATTCAGCAAAGCGGAGGCGACCTGTCCAAGGTGAAACTAGATGATGTATTGACCCCGCCTTGGTTTGTGCCCGACACGCGTCCGCTGAACGACCAGCTCAATGCCTTCTTGCGTCGCAAAGGCCATTTTGCCTTGGTGGTTGATGAATATGGCGAGGTGCAAGGCTTGATCACGCTGGAAGACATCGTTGAAGAAATTGTCGGCGACATCAAAGATGAGTTTGATGCCGTGACCACCGGTGTGCGCAAACAGAAAGACGGCTCATACAACATTGAAGGCACCGTGCCGGTGCGTGATTTGAATCGCAGCTTTGATTGGAGTCTGCCAGATGATGAGGTCACCACCATCGCTGGCCTCGTGATCCATGAAGCGCGCATGATCCCCGATCAGGGCCAGATCTTCAACTTCCATGGATTCCGCTTTGAAGTGTTGAAAAAGCGCAAGCAACAATTGGCCTTGATCAATGTCCTGAAACTAGAAGCGGCCCCACATGAAGCTGAGCAAGGCTAAAGCACAATCTCAATCGCCAGCGCATGGACGCGCGACTTTAATTCTAAAGCCAGCGCATCATGCACCATACGGTGCTGCTGCACGCGGCTCTTGCCTTGAAATGCAACTCCGCCGATCTTAACTCTGAAATGGCTCTCACCTGAACGGTGCGCACCGACATGCCCATGATGCTGGTTTGACTCATCAGTCAACTCCAGCACGGTGGGATGAAAAGCATCCTCCAGTTTGGCTTTCACAATCTGGCCAACTGGCCCCAATTCTAACTGCATTTTTTTCACCAACGCGGTTGCGAAATCGCCCACAAACAAGCATAATCAGCGATCGACAAAAACTGAAGCACAAATGAAACTCGACAATAAGATATTTGACAAAATCCGCATCAAATCGCCTTCCGCCGTCAAGAAAGAGGCAGAAGAAGCGGCTTTGAAGAAATGTGAGTGGACGGGATGTGAGAATCCGGCAAAACACAAGGCTCCCAAAGGCCGCGGCTTTGAGGGCCAATTCTGGAACTATTGCACCGCCCATGTGCAACAATACAACAAGACCTATAACTATTTTGACGGCATGAAGGACGATGAGCAGGCGGCTTTCCGCAAGGATGCGCAGATGGGCCACCGCCCTACGTGGAAGCTTGGCCAAAACAGCAATGTCCATGTGGGCGCCAGCCGCCGCTCGGCCAAGCACATTGATGATCCGCTGAATGTGCTGCTGAAAAAGGAAGTGCGTTCCAACGCCAAACATGGCAGAAATTTGCGCCGCAATGAGCTGGATGCGCTGGGCGTTCTGGGCTTGCCGGAGGATGCAACCCCCGCCGAAGTCAAATCCAAATATAAAATTTTGGTGAAACGGCTGCACCCGGACAGCAACAATGGCAGCCGCGCCAATGAAGACACGTTGAACGCCGTCATCAAAGCTTACGACACCTTGCGCGCCACTGGTTTTTGCTAAGCTTGCCGCCCTGTAATCAATCGACTATGAGAACCCTTTCGATCTCGTGAGTATTCATCAATGACCACCGCTGCTGCCTTGACCACCCTGCCCGACACAAAAATGTCTGTGAGCCAATTGTTTGGATTTGAGTCCAACATGCAAATTTTGGGCTTTGCGGAGCGCAGCGAGCATGTGCCTGATCTTGATGAAGACTATCTCTTCAACAAGGAAACCACCTTGGCCATTTTGGCCGGCTTTGCTCATAACCGCCGTGTGATGGTGACAGGTTATCACGGCACCGGCAAATCCACCCATATTGAACAGGTGGCCGCTCGGCTCAATTGGCCTTGCATCCGCATCAATTTGGATAGCCATATCAGCCGTATCGATCTCATTGGCAAAGATGCGATAGTTCTCAAAGACGGCAAGCAGATCACTGAATTCAAGGAAGGCATTTTGCCTTGGTCCTACCAGCACAATGTGGCCTTGGTGTTTGACGAATATGATGCGGGCCGGCCGGACGTGATGTTCGTGATCCAGCGCATTTTGGAATCATCGGGTAAACTCACTTTGCTCGATCAATCCCGCGTCATCCGCCCCCATGCCGCTTTCCGTCTGTTTGCCACCGCCAACACAGTGGGCTTGGGTGATACCACGGGGCTTTATCATGGCACACAACAGATCAATCAGGCTCAGATGGACCGCTGGTCTATCGTGTCTGCTCTCAACTATTTGCCGCATGCCCAAGAAGTGGGCGTGGTGCTGTCCAAGAACAAATCTTACAGCACTGAAAAAGGCAAAAAGATCATTGGCAACATGGTGCGTGTGGCGGATCTCACCCGCAATGCCTTTATGCAGGGTGATCTATCTACAGTGATGAGCCCGCGCACTGTCATCACCTGGGCGCAGAACGCAGATATTTTCAGTGATGTGGGATTTGCCTTCCGTCTCACCTTTCTCAACAAATGCGATGAGCTGGAACGCGCCATTGTGGCGGAGTTCTATCAGCGTTGCTTTGGGGAAGATCTTCCCGAATCCGCTTCACGCATTGCGATAGCTTGAGAGCGGCGGCAAGCCCATGGCCGCTGAAAAAATAGACCGCGCCGAGCGCTTCAAGGAAGTGCTGGGAACCGCCATGAAATCCATGGCACATGATGCCGAATTGACGGTGTCTTTCGGCAATGAACAGCCGCAATTGGTGGGCCACAAAATCAAATTGCCACAGGTTTCTGGTGCGGCAACCGAAAAAGATATTGCGATCACCCGCGGCCTGGCCGACAGCTTCACCTTGAAGCTGGCCAATCATTCTGATGCCGTGCACGGCAAATATATTCCCGAAGGCAAGAATGCCCGCGCTGTGTTTGAGGCGGTTGAACAGGCGCGCATTGAAGCTATTGGTGCGCGCGCCATGGAGGGCGTGGCCAATAATCTGTCGGCCATGTTGGATGACCGCTACGGCAAGATGGTGGTCAACCGTTCCAGCAACCGTAAGGATACACCGCTGGAAGAAGCCGTGGGCCTGATCGTGCGCGAAAAACTAACGGGCCTCAAACCACCTGCCGCCGCACAAGCCTATGTTGACCTCTGGCGTGATTGGGTGGAACAAAAGGCCGGGCCAAAACTGGCAGGCCTGGAAGATGCCTTGTTGGACCAGCAGGCTTTTGCGCGCGCATCACGCGATCTGATTGCGGCCTTAGACATGGCCGATGAACTGGGCGAAGACCCAGATCAGGGCGAAGAGAACGAGGAACAGGACGCTGAAGACGATTCCGGTAAAAATTCGGATCAACCTCAAGGCGAAGAACAGGAATCGGAGCAATCCGCCGCCGAGCAAATGGAAGATGCTGAAGGTGAATCAGAAGCTGCCGAAATGGAAGCGCAGCAGATTGATTCAGATGAATCCCCTGATGATGCAGATGGCGAGGAAATGCCGGATGGTGAAGAGCCTTGGCGCCCGCAATTACCGTTTTCCTCATTGGCCAATGACAATTTCTACCGCGTCTACTCCAACCAGTTTGATGAAGAAATCTGCGCCGAAGACCTGTGCGATGCGGAGGAACTCACACGCCTTCGCGCCTATCTCGACAAGCAATTGTCAAACCTGCAAGGCGTAGTGGCACGTTTGGCCAACAGATTGCAACGCCGCCTGATGGCCCAGCAAAACCGGTCATGGGATTTTGATTTGGAAGAAGGCGTGCTTGATGCTGCGCGTCTCACCCGCGTGATCACTGATCCCTTGCACGCGCTCTCCTTCAAAGTAGAACAAGACACCAAATTCCGTGACACGGTGGTCACCTTGCTGCTCGATAATTCTGGCTCGATGCGTGGCCGCCCCATCACGGTGGCCGCAACCTGCGCCGACATTCTGGCGCGCACGCTAGAGCGCTGTGGTGTAAAGGTTGAAATTCTGGGGTTCACCACCAGAGCTTGGAAGGGCGGGCAGGCGCGTGAAAAATGGCTGGCAGGGGGCAAATCCGCCAACCCGGGCCGGTTGAATGATTTGCGCCATATTATCTATAAGGCTGCCGATGAGCCATGGCGGCGCGCCCGCAAAAATTTGGGCTTGATGATGCGTGAAGGTCTGCTGAAAGAAAACATCGACGGTGAAGCACTGATCTGGGCGCACAACCGCCTGCTGGCAAGGCAAGAGCAGCGCCGCATATTGATGGTGATTTCAGATGGCGCACCCGTTGATGATTCAACTTTGTCGGTGAACTCCGGCAATTACTTGGAGCGTCATTTGCGTCAAGTGATTGCTGATATTGAAGGTCGTTCGCCCGTTGAATTGATTGCCGTGGGTATTGGCCATGATGTGACACGTTACTACAAGCGTGCCGTCACCATCATAGATGCCGAAGAACTGGGCGGCGCCATGACCGAAAAACTGGCGGAATTGTTTGAAGAACATGACCAACAGCCCCAACCCCGCCGCCGCACCCGTCATTGAGACGCAACGCTTGCGCCTGCGCGGCCACCACCTCAATGACTTTGAGCAACTGCACGCCAATTGGTCTGACCCAATGGTCTACAAATTCACCTCGGGGCGGGCCTCAACCCGCGAGGAATCTTGGAACCGTTTGATGCGCTATTTTGGTTATTGGCCAGCGCTGGGCTTTGGTTTCTGGGTGCTTGAAGAAAAGCACTCTGGAAAAATGCTCGGCGAGATTGGGATGGCGGAGTTTCACCGGGACATCGCCGAAGTGCCAGATGGTTTTCCTGAATTTGGCTGGGTGCTTGGCACCGCCGCCCATGGCAAAGGATATGCAAGTGAGGCCCTCACCGCGATCATGGCGTGGGCGGATGCAACGCTCAAGGCACCTTCAACTTTTTGCATCATCGATCCCAAAAACATCGCCTCGCAGAAGTTGGCGCAAAAATTTGGATTCATGCAAATCGCCGAGTGTCTCTATCACGACATGCCGTCACTTGTATTCAGGCGTGACCGAAAATAGCTTCTCCGGCCCGCCTGAACTTCAGCTTTCAAAGCCTCATTTCACCTCGTGAAACATGTCCACTTTCGGGCGGCGCACCTTTTTGAGGTTCACCAACCAGTCATTGGCACCATCGCGATAACCCAAAGCCATCACAGCCACGCTGCGCAAGCCTTTTTCTTTCAGGCCCAATATCTCATCAAACTGTGCGGGGTTAAAGCCACCCATGCCCGTCGAATCCACCTGCAATTCAGCCGCCGCCGCAAGACCAAAACCAAGGCCAATGAAAGCCTGCTGCGCCGCATGGGCAAAATTCTGTTCAGGTGATTTGCCGGCAAAATTTTCGAGCGAGGATTTGCGGCGCTCAGTCAGACTGTCGCTCGCACCTCGCGTCGCCGCCATATTGTCAAAAACTTTGCCAAGGTTGCCTTCATGAATATTGTCCCATGCAGCAAACACCAGAACATGAGACGCTTCTGTCAGTTGAGGTTGGCCGAATGCTGCTGCACGCAATTTTTCACGTATGGCAGGGTTGGTCACCACCAACACATCATAAGGCTGAAAACCGCTGGATGATGGCGCCATGCGAATGGCTTCCAAAATCTGGTCCAGCTTGTCTTGCGGCACTTTTTTGCTGGCATCATATGTCTTGGTAGCATAGCGCCAGTTCAATTGTGACAGAAAGCTCATTGCATATCCTTTTTATGAAACTGAATTGATTACATATGATTGAAACAGAAAATATCAAGCCCTGTGGCGCTCTAAAAACGCTTCCACGGTCAAGTTCTGCATATCGACAACAGCTTGCGAAAGCCGGTCATGTGGCCAATCCCACCAGCCAAGTGCCATGATCCGTGTACGGATTGATTTCTTGAACCGCCATTTGATGCGCTTGGCCGGAACGCCGGCAACAATGGCAAAAGGCTCAACATCCTTGGTCACCACAGCGCCTGCTCCCACCACAGCGCCATGGCCGATGGAAACACCCGGCATGATAGTAGAGCCATGCCCCACCCACACATCGTGGCCGATCACAACACGCAAGGCCTGCCGCGCCTCACGAAAATTCTTATCCACCTTGGCATAAAGAAAATACTCATTGGGCCGATAGGTGATCTTGTGTTGCGAAATACGTTCAACCGGGTGCTTCAGCGCATTGATGCGCACATCGGCGGCAATGGCGCAAAACTTGCCGATGTCGGCATAGATCGCCTCTACATGGCGCTCAATATAGGTGTAGTCGCCCACCGTGGTTTCAGCCAGCAAGCAACGCTCAGCCACGTCAGTGAATTGGCCGAGAACACAATCGCGCAATAGGGTTGAGGAATGAACGCGCGGCGATCCGTCGCGCGGCGCGTTGATGGCATGGCGGATCTGTTTTTCGCTCATCGCTCAACCATAGCAAAAAGCCGCCCTACAAGAGAGCGGCTTTTCAAAATTTCCTCAATAGACTTAAGCGGCCTTGGCAGCAGAAGCAGCAACCTTCTTGGTGATCGCGGCCTTCAGCTTCTTGGCCTTGGCGGAAAGATCCTCAGCGCTAGCTTTCAAAAGGAATCCGTCCAAGCCGCCGCGATGTTCAACCGACTTCAAGGCGTTGGCGCTGATGCGCAAATTGTAAGACAGGCCCATGGCTTCGCTCATCAAGCTCACCTGGCACAGGTTGGGCAGAAACCGTGTCTTGGTTTTGTTGTTGGCGTGGCTCACCTGGTGGCCAGAAAGCCAGCCCTTACCAGTCAATTCACAACGACGCGCCATGTTAAATCTCCATACAAAAGAACGAGCCGGAAAAACCTTTCCAGCTCCTGTTGGCGCTGTCCTTAGCGGGCGGAAGAAGACAGGTCAAGCAAGAGCTGGCGACTCTTTATAAGAGATTGAAGAATCCTCCGTTCCAGCTTTGAGACAAAAGGTTAACGCGCCCGATAAGTTTCGGGCGGCAATGCGCCCGCCATACCTTCCCACTTGTGATGTTTGTCCACAGACCCACAACAGATAGCGTGAACAAAACAAGAAAAAAGGCCAATCCGCGATTCGGGCGGTGTATGTTCTGCTTTGAGAACGCTTCGTTAATTTTGATCACGGACCGAGAGCGGCCGGATGCAGGTTTCATTAACTGGCGCACCAAAACGATTAATTCCGCCGTCCTAAAACAGCGTCATTCCCACGCAAGCGGGAATCTCTGATTGGTTTTGATCACCAGTAAAACCCAGATTCCCGCCTGCGCGGGAATGACGAAAGAGGCCCAGCCATTGGCTCGCTTTGATCGCACCCTCGATTCAGAACAAATCCTGAATCTCTTCCCATCAGCGATTCGGGCGCTGTTCGTTCACCTTTGAATCCAAAACCAAATACCCTGCTTCAAATTGATACAATCATTGGATAATTCAGGAAAACCCAAACCTGCCATTGAGCTTTCACTTTAAACCACTAGATTATGCCGACCATGCCAGCCCAACGCCCTGTCACGGCCGTTCTGGGCCCCACCAACACCGGAAAAACCCACCTCGCTGTCGAGCGTATGCTGGCCCATGGCAAAGGCATGATCGGCCTGCCCCTACGGCTGCTGGCGCGCGAAATTTATGACCGCGTACGCGCCAAGGCGGGCGACCATCAGGTGGCCTTGATCACCGGCGAAGAAAAAATTATTCCGCGTGAGCCGCGCTATTGGGTCTGCACGGTTGAGGCCATGCCGCCTGATGTGGATGTGCCCTTTCTGGCGATTGATGAAGTTCAGCTGTGTGCTGATTTTGAGCGCGGCCATATTTTCACCGACCGCGTGCTGCACCGCCGGGGCTTCGAAGAAACCATGCTGCTGGGGGCTGGCACCATGCGCCCCATATTGGAAAAGCTTCTGCCCGGCACACAGTTCATCAGCCGCCCCCGCCTGTCGAAACTGTCTTATGCAGGCCAGAAAAAGCTTTCCCGCCTGCCGCGCCGCTCAGCCATCGTTTGCTTCACCGCAGAAATGGTTTATGCGGTGGCCGAACATATTCGCACCCAACGCGGTGGCGCTGCCGTGGTGATGGGTGCCCTCAGCCCCCGCACCCGCAATGCCCAAGTGGCGCTCTACCAGTCAGGCGATGTTGATTATCTGGTGGCGACGGATGCCATCGGCATGGGCCTGAACATGGATGTGGATCATGTGGCCTTTGCCGCCACACGCAAGTTTGATGGTTTTCAGTTCCGCAATTTAAACCCGGGCGAAATGGGCCAAATTGCCGGTCGCGCGGGCCGCTATATGAATGACGGCACCTTTGGCGTGAGCGTTGAAGCAGAACCTTTTGATCAGGAAACCATCGACCGCCTCGAAAACCACAATTTTGATGCTGTGCGAACATTGCAATGGCGCAACCGCGATCTCGATTTCCGCTCTTTGGATGGCTTGCGCAAAAGCCTGGGATATTTGCCCAAAGTCGAAGGCCTTACCCGCGCCCAAAATGCGGCTGATGTGACAGTGCTGGAGGCGATCTGCCGCAATGCCGATGTCTTGCGCCTGATTAAGACGCAAGAAGATGTGCGCCGTGTGTGGGAAGTCTGCCAAGTGCCGGATTACCGTAATATTTCACCCGCCGAACATGCTCATCTTGTCACCCGTATCATCCAGTTTCTTTTTACGGGAAACGGCTTCATCTCAGAAGATTGGTTCGCCAAGCAATTGGCTTTGTCAGAAAATCTGGAGGGCGGAATTGATGCGCTCTCGACCCGCATTTCCCATGTGCGCTCCTGGACCTTTATTGCCAATCGCTCAGATTGGTTGGAAGCCCCGTTTTATTGGCAGGCCCGCGCAAAAGAAATTGACGACAGGCTGTCAGATGTGTTGCATGAAAGGCTAACGCAGCGTTTCATTGATCGAAGAACCAGTGTATTGATGCAGCGTCTGGCGAAGAAGGAAGGCTTAATGACGAATATAGACGCGAGCGGCGACGTTCATGTGGAAGGGCAATTTGTAGGGCGCATTCACGGCATGGTGTTTCAGCCCGATGCAGCTGCAGCAGGCAGCGATGCTCAAACGCTCAAAACAGCAAGCCAGAGCGCCATCACGGTTGAAATCGGCCACCGCGCCCGCAACCTCACCATGACAGCCGATCCTGAATTGCGGCTCAATCGCCAAGGTGAAATCTGGTGGATGGGCGCCGTTGTCGGCCATTTACTTGCAGGCGATCATGCCTTGCGGCCCCGCGCTGAAGTTTTGGCTGATGATGTGCTGCAAGGGGCCCAGCGCGATGAAGTGCGCGAACGCCTGCAGAAATTTGTGAGCCGCCACATTGCCAGCCTGCTGGAACCTTTGATCAAGCTGGAAGAGGCTGAAGGATTTGAGGCGCCTGCGCGTGGCATGGCTTTCCGCATCGTTGAACATTTTGGCGTTTTACCGCGTGAAAAGGTAGCCGAAGAGGTAAAGGCCCTGAGCCAGGACGACCGTGCCAAGCTGCGCAGTTTGGGCGCGCGCTTTGGTGCCTTTCATGTGTTCCTCCCTGCTTTATTAAAACCTGCAGCCACAGATTTGCGTTTGCTGCTCTGGTGGTTGCAACATCAGAAAACGACAGGTGCCACAGGCCATGTGCCAGCCCCACCGGCAAATGGTCTGACCTCCACCCATCTCGACACTGAAAAACCAGAAGGCTTTTACGGCATTTGCGGCTACCGTGTGTGTGGCAAACGCGTGGTGCGCGTGGATATGTTGGAGCGCCTGTCTGACCTGATCCGCGACCGTGTGTTCTGGAAACCACGCATTCCGGAAGAACAACGCCCGGCGGGTTCTGTGGAAGGTGGCGGTTTTACGGTTGTATCTGACATGATGTCACTGGTCGGCTGCTCTGGCGAAGAGTTTGATGAGATTCTGCGCAGTCTCGGCTTCCGCGACCAAAAGCGCAGCCTGCCAAAGCCTGTGCCCCCAGCACCTTCCCCGGCAATCGCCGCAGCACCTGTAGCCGAAGCGACACCGGCTGCACCCGAAACCGCGATGGCGGAAATCCTGACTCAAGTTGAGGAACCTGTTCCTGCAACAGAGCCTGCAACTGCTGCTGAAGCCGCACCAGCGGTGGAACCAACACCCGTTGAAATGATTGAGGTCAATGTCTGGTGGCCAAAGGAAACGGGGCCCTTCCGCAAACAGCCCGAACGCCCTGAGCGCAAAGAAAGACCGCCATTCAAGCGCCGCGAAGCCACAGAAGGCGAAGCCCGACCCAAATTCTCAAAGCCGGATCGCCACCGCCACAAGGGCAAACCAGAACGCGGTGAATGGCCAGAACGCGGCGAACGCCCGGCTCCGCGTCCTCCGCGCCCCGAAAAGCCAATTGACCCCAACTCGCCCTTCGCCGCCTTGGCTGCACTTAAAGAACAGCTCAAACAGAGGTAACCCTGTCTCAGCGCTTGGATAAATGGCTGTGCTATGCCCGCTTCGTCAAACACCGATCTTTGGCTCAGGAGCTGATTGAATCAGGGCACATCCGCGTCAACCGTGTAAAAATCCAAAAACCGGCCCACGCGATCAAACCTCAAGATGTGTTGACCATCGCCATCCATAACCAAATCCGCGTGGTGCGGGTGTTGGGCGAGGCCGAACGGCGCGGCCCAGCAACCGAGGCAAGGCTGCTTTACGAAGATCTCATGCCTGACCCCCTCAAACCGCAAACCGACGAAAATATGGGTGCATAATCAACAAAGCGCTGCTATCACCCCTCCCATCAAAGGCCGAACAGGAAGACTTGACCCACCATGACCTACATCGTCACTGAAAACTGCATCAAGTGTAAATACATGGATTGCGTGGAAGTTTGCCCCGTGGATTGCTTCTATGAAGGCGAAAACATGCTGGTGATCCACCCCGATGAATGCATTGATTGCGGTGTATGCGAGCCTGAATGCCCGGCTGATGCCATCAAGCCAGATACAGAGCCTGGCCTCGACAAGTGGCTGAAACTGAACACCGAATATGCCCCCAAATGGCCAAACATTACCGTGAAGCGTGATGCGCCAGCCGATGCCAAGGATTTTGATGGCGTGGCCGGCAAGTTTGAGGCTCATTTCTCGCCAAATCCCGGCGAGGGCGATTGAAGCAGGCTCACCTTTAGCGCGAATGGGCGGAAACTTATTAACGTCTGTTAACCATAATAGGGCAAAAAGGGGCGAAATTGAACCGTACACGGACGGTCTCGCCTTTAATTTTCCATAAAAATGTGCTACGGTCTTCTCATGTAACTGAGAAAAGCAACATTCTGTTCAATCCGGGCTTCTGGCTCGGATTTTTTAACGCCTCAATTTAAAGGGCCACAGATGTTCCAAATCTCGCTAAAAAAGAGGGCGATAACAGACATGGCAACCAAAAAAGCAGCAGCACCTAAGGCCAAGGCCAAAGCAGCCACGCCCAAACTGAAGTTGAAAACCAAGCCAGCCGCAAAGGCCAAGCCAGCCGCCAAGGCTGCTGTAAAGAAAGCCGCCACGAAGCCTGCCCCCAAAGCAGCGGCCAAGCCGGCCGCAAAGCCAGCACCAGCCGCAGCAACAAAGCCTGCTGCCAAGCCCGCTTTGGCCAAGGCCCTGCAGGCTCATCATGCGGCCACTAAAAACAAGGCCGCCGCACCTGTTGCAGCGCTTGCGCCAGTTGCTGTTGCACCTAAGGCACCAGCCCCAGCTCCAAAACCGGCGCCTGCCCCGGCTGCTGCCAAAAAAGTGTTCAAGGTCGGCGAATTGGTGGTTTATCCCGCACATGGCGTGGGCAAGATTTCCAATATTGAAGAGCAAGAAATTGCCGGCGTGAAGCTGGAGCTTTACATCGTCGATTTCGAAAAGGAAAAGCTGCGTCTTAAAGTGCCAACCAACCGCGCCGAACAAAAAGGTATGCGCCATTTGGCTGATCGCAACCTGATCGAGCAGGCCATGAAGGTGATCCGTGGCCGCGCCCGCATCAAGCGCACCATGTGGAGCCGCCGTGCCCAGGAATATGATGCAAAGATCAATTCGGGTGATGTGATTGCTGTGTCGGAAGTGATCCGCGATTTGTATCGTTCGGATCGCCAGCCTGAACAGTCATACTCTGAACGCCAATTGTTCGAACAGGCCTTGGCCCGCTTCGCGCGTGAACTGGCTGCCGTGCGCAAGGTGGATGAAGATCAATGCATCCGCGAATTGGAAGAATTTTTGGCCCGGAACGCCAAGCGCGGTGCTGCCGCTGGCGAAAAGGCGGATGAAGATTCTGCCGAAGAGGCCGCATAAGCATTTCGCAATTTGAAATAAAAAGGCCGGGCTCAACCCCGGCCTTTTTTCCTTCGTCCTCGCGCGCTTCAACGGGAGAGGACAAGAAATCAACCTTCCAGAAAATCCATACTCCGTGCAATCTCGCGCGCAATCTGCTTGGACTTGTGAACTTCAGCCGAGAAAGGCTCAAACGACACATAGCCCTTATAGCCAGCTGCAATGAGCTTCTTCACCTGGCCGCGATTATCAATCATGTCATGGCCATTCACCATCACGCGCTGCGGATCACGCATCGTGGCGGCGGTGTATTTTTGATCCACCACACCCGACACATGGATGAGGCCTGTGCGATCCGCAAACATCTCTTGCTCGCCCGCCACATAATGATGGAACGTATCATGCGTCAGCTTGAAACGCTTGGAACCGCCCACATCATCAATGGCGGCAATGGCTTCAGCTTTCAGGCGCAGTGAGCATTCCACGAAACCCAAAGGTTCCACACAGCCGATCAAACCATGATCTTTCAAAATACCTTTCAGCCCGTCCAACGCCACGCGCAACCCATCCAAGCGCTCTTCCGTTGAAGGCTTAAACGTGGTGTCATTGGTGGGAACAAGGATCAGGTTTTTGCCACCAGCAAGTGCGATATATTCCGCCAGCGTGTTGGCTTCGTCTTTCTTCTTCTTGTCCCACTGGTTCCAGCGCTGCAGGCCATTGATGTTGATGATGGTGATGCCCTTATCCTTGGCCATCTTGCCAATCATCTTGGCATTCTTGTTACCCATCATGGAAACCGGAATATCATTGCGGATTTCAACCGCGCTGATCCCCAGCCGCAAAGCCAGATCAAAAAATTCGGCATAACCCATCTTGGGCGCCACCATATGGTTCAACGAAAATTGCATGTTCAGAATCTCCTCTTCGCGCGGCCATAGCAAATCCGAACGCGCAAGGTAATCACACCAGAGCGGAATTGATCAGAAACTATCAGATGCTCCAACAAATCCCCTCCCCCTTGTGGGGAGGGTTAGGGTGGGGGTCACTCGAAACTCAACAACCATGAAATGACAAGAGCGTAAATTAATTCGCCTGAGCGACCCCCACCCCGGCCCTCCCCACAAGGGGGAGGGGGAAGGATCACTAAAAATTACTCAATAAGAACTGCTCTACAAAGCCGATCACGCTATTCACGTCAGGTTCGCTGATCTTAGACCAATCCGCATGCAATGCTGCATTGCGAATGCGTGGCATAACATCAAGAAGCGATTTTTGCGCTCCAGAAACAAGACCAGCCCCCTTTAGAGAATTGATGACATCGGTCATTGATTTTTCGTCGGGTGTCAGACCATTTGCCAACGCAAACCTCTTCAACGCATCTTCAAGTGCTGCACATGCAAGAACGGCAGCAACATCTTTGTGACCTTCCGAAAGGGATTGCTTGGCTAAAGCAACAAAATCGCCAAATACTTCACCGGAAATTCTCAAATCCAAATTGCCAGCAAAGCCTGCTTCGAAATCACTGCAAGCACTTTGAAAAACTGCAAATAAAGCCCTCACGCTGTGTTCGGTGTTATTGCAGTTTTGGTACAAATCTTTGAAATTTCTGGAATGAGGGGAAATGGTACCGAACGAAACCTCTATCAAATTCTGAGCGCTAGTAGCCCAGTTTCGCCACACACCATTCTGACTAGTTGGAAAACCACCGTGACTGCCAGTGACAAATCGGATATCGCCCAATTGTCCGCGAAGTTCTTCGTATCTCTTCCGAAATTTTTCTTGCACGCAAGATTCTCCAGTTCAGACCTGCGCTGCAAATCTGAACTACGAAGAGCTGTTTGGCTAGAGAGTAATTGGCGCTAGTTTGCCTCTCACTGCTTCCGCATATCCTTGGCATCAATGCCTGCCACCTGCACCGGCTTCTTCATCGCGTCGCGGCGGAAGGGTTCGCCCAGTTCCTGGTTCAGCATGGCTTCGATCAGTGTGGTTTTGCCGTGCTTCATCTGGTCATCAATGGCCTTGTGCAAGGCGGCTGTCAGCTCATCCATGGTGCGGGCCACTACGCCTTCAAGGCCGCAAGCCTTGGCGATGCCAGCATATGACACTTGTTCGTCAAGCTCGGTGCCCACGAAGTTGTCATCATACCACAGTGTGGAGTTGCGCTTTTCCGCACCCCACTGATAATTGCGGAACACCACTTGCGTGATCGCTGGCCATTCCTTGCGGCCAATCGCGGTAAGCTCCGTCACAGCAATGCCAAACGCACCATCGCCCGAAAAACCAACCACAGGCACATCGGGGCAGGCAATCTTGGCACCCACAACCGATGGCAAGCCATAGCCACAGGGGCCGAACAGGCCAGGCGCCAAATATTTGCGACCCTCATCAAAACTGGGATAGGCATTGCCAATGGCGCAATTGTTGCCAATGTCAGATGAAATGATCGCTTCTCGCGGCAGCGCCGCCTGAATGGCGCGCCACGCCATGCGCGGGCTCATCCACTTGGGCTTGGCCGCACGTGCGCGCTCATTCCATGTGGTACCCGGATCATCATTTTCATGATCCATGGATGAGAGTTGCTGCGCCCAGCGCGATTTGGTGGTGGCAATCAAATCCTTGCGGTCTTTTCGGCCATGATCACCAGCAGACGGTGAAAGCTTGGCCAAAATGCTGCTGGCCACTTTCTTGGCATCACCCACAATGCCCACGGCCACACGCTTGGTGAGGCCGATTCGGGCGGGGTTAATATCAACCTGAATGATCTGTGCGCCCTTGGGCCAGTAATCAAGGCCATAGCCTGGCAGCGTAGAAAACGGATTGAGCCGCGTTCCCAAAGCCAACACCACATCAGCCTTCTGGATCAACTCCATCGCGGCCTTTGAACCATTATAACCGAGTGGCCCAGCAAACAGCGGGTGCGAACCAGGAAACGCATCATTGTGCTGATAGCCCACACACACAGGCGCATCTAGCCTCTCAGCCAGCGCCTTGGAGGCTGGAATTGCCCCACCCAGCACAACACCAGCGCCATTGAGGATGACGGGGAACTTGGCATCTGACAACAGTTTCGCCGCCTGCGTCAACGCATCCTCGCCACCAGCGGGGCGCTCAAATTCAACAATGGCCGGAAGATCAATATCAATCACTTGCGTAAAATAATCGCGCGGCATGTTGATTTGCGCAGGCGCTGAATGGCGCTTGGCATTCATAATCACGCGGTTCAAAACTTCGGCCACGCGCGATGGGTCACGCACCTCTTCCTGATAGCACACCATATCCTTGAACAGCGCCATCTGCTCAACCTCTTGGAAACCACCTTGACCAATGGTCTTGTTGGCGGCTTGCGGTGTCACCAGCAGCAATGGCGTGTGGTTCCAATAAGCGGTTTTGACCGGGGTGACGAAATTGGTAATGCCCGGGCCATTCTGCGCAATCATCATGCTCATCTTGCCGCAAGCACGCGTAAACCCATCGGCCATCATGCCGCCCGAGCCTTCATGCGCACAGTCCCAGAAGTGAATGCCAGCCTTAGGGAAAATGTCCGAGATCGGCATGAAAGCCGAACCAATAATGCCAAAGGCGTGTTCAATGCCATGCATTTGCAAAACCTTCACAAAGGCTTCTTCCGTGGTCATCTTCATGGGGCAAACTCCTGATTGGGATAAGCCTTTCTATCAACTGGCACTATCTGGCACTAGTACCAGTTTGGGGTGGAAGTTTGGGCGGCCTTTGTGCTAAGCGAATTTGACGCAAGATCAAGTCTCGGTAGCTCAGCAGGATAGAGCACCGGTTTCCTAAACCGGGGGTCAGGGGTTCGAATCCCTTCCGGGACGCCACCTTCTGTTTGCATGTTCCTATTGCAGTCAGTTTCAACCGACAGCACGAAAGGGGACTGCCATGGCTTTTCCGCCAAACTATAATCAGGAGCGCAACAACCGCGCCAAGGCAAAGCAACAAAAAGCCTTTGAAAAATTGCAAAAGCGCGAAGACAAGTCGGCAAGCCGCAAACACGAAGCGCAAGTCGAACAGCGCCCCGAAGCCAAAAAGGAAGAATAATCATGGCCAAGAAAGCCAAAGCTGCCCCCGACAATTTCGTGATGTTTGATGTGGTCTATGAAGACGGCACAAAATCTTCCCGCCGCAAGATCAACGCTGTGGGCCTGTCCAGTGATGAAATTGACGATTTCGCCCGTACCGAGATCATGACTCAAGACCGCAAAATCGCCGAAATGTCGGGAAAGCCCCGTGGCAATATCAAAGAGCTGACGCGCTCGGTTTAGGCTGCCTTGCGCACAACGACATCAGTGTCTCGAACGCAAATTTCAGGTCCACAATGCGGCACAAATGCCCTTCTCGCGCGGCGGCGGCATTTTTTGACGCATGGCACTATGCTGCGGCAAAGCGATATTGCCATGGCACCAGCGACGGACTAGCTTGATCGCTGCGTCATAGAAATATCGACCACTAAAACTCTGCTTGGCGTGGTCAACTCTGAAAGCTGGGGCCTATCGCATGATCAGAACACTCATCGCATTTTCACTATTTGTCGGTGTCATCGTTGGCGTATGGTTCTTGGCGGACAGTTTATTTACGGCGGCAAGTGCCACCGCGCCCAATGATGGCTTTACCCAGATCTCAGGCATCCTCTCAACGGCCATGATGTGCTTTGCCATTCTTCTGGCCATTCGCCCGCGCTTTTTGGAGCCTGCTCTCAATGGGCTTGATAAAATGTACCGCTTGCACAAATGGCTTGGTGTTGGCGCATTGGTTACAGGTGTTGCACATTGGTTGATCAAGACAGGGGGCGGACCCGGCAAGGGGGCATCGGGCCTTGTCGATGTTGCAACACAAACAGTGATCGAAACCTTGCGCGGGCCAGCGCGCGGTGTGGCCCAGCCCGCCATGTTCATTATCTTTGCCTTTATCGCGGTGGCGCTGATTACCAAAATTCCCTACCGCTTGTTTGCCAAGACACATTATTTGATTGCAATTCCATTCCTCGTTCTGGCTTTCCATTCTGTTGTGCTGCTCAAGGCGGGCTATTGGGCGCAGCCCATCGGGTGGCTGACCTTAGCACTTGTGGCAATTGGCACTTTAGGCGTTTTTTATTCTCTGCTTGGTTTTATTGGCGTGGGCAGCAAGGTGCAGGCCACCGTTGAAAACAGTGCCTACTATCCCGAATTGCGCGTGCTTGAAGCCAATCTAAAAGTAGATGGCGCATGGCGCGGCCACAAACCCGGCCAGTTTGCCTTTATCACCACGAACAAAAAGGAAGGTGCGCACCCCTTCACCATTGCCACGGCATGGAACCCCGCCAAACCAAGCATCGGCTTTATTGCCAAAGAACTGGGAGATTTCACCGGCAATCTGCGCCAACAGTTTGAAGTGGGCCGCAGCGCAAAAATTGAAGGGCCCTATGGGCGCTTTGTGTTTGAAGATGACAAGCCATGTCAGATTTGGGTGGGAGCAGGTGTGGGCATTGCGCCCTTTGTGGCCCATATGCGCCAATTGGCCAGCACACCCAGTGCGAAATCGCTTTACCTGTTCCATTCCACGGCAGATGTATCAGACTTGGCACTTGCCAAAATGAAAGCCGATGCCAAAGCGGCCAACGTGACACTTCATATCTTGATTTCGCCGCGGGATGGCCGATTGACTGCGGAGAAAATCAAAAAAGCTGTGCCGCAATGGAAATCAGCCAGCATCTGGTTTTGCGGGCCCACGGCCTTCGGGGCTGCCTTGAAAAGCGATTTTATGCGCGCGGGCCTCGCCTACCGCGATTTTCACCAAGAAGTTTTCAAGATGCGGTGAAAACCTCAGGCCACGCTTCGCGGTGTCTTAACCACAATCAACCAAGCATAGTCACGGTAAAGCGAGTGGAAAGTAACCTCAGCGCCAAGAGCAGCGCTGCGATGCGCCACAACGCGGCGCAACTCCCGCAACGGGTGAACGTGAAACAGACCAACCCATGAAAACAGAATATTGCGCAGCAGTTTTGGCAACCCCTCGCATTGACCAAAATCAACGATATGAAGCTCGCCACCTGGTTCCACACAATTAAGCGCTGCGTCCAAGGCGGCCCGCCAGTCCGGAATCATTGACAGTGTATAAGAAAAATAAACACGACTAAAATGCGTAACACCAAAACAGATTTTGGGGTCAAACGCTGTTGCATCAGCACAGGCTATTTTTGCCTGCCGTGCAAGACCCGCACGCAACAAATTGCCTTGCGCCGATTTGAGCATCTCTTCTGAAATATCCAGCCCAAATAATTCAGCACCAGGATAACGCCGCGCCACCCCTACCAGATTGCGCCCCGTGCCGCAGCCCATTTCAAGAACTGAATCGCCAGCTTTCAGCGCAAGTCCATCCAGCATCGTATCGCGCCCCAACAAAAAATAGCGGCGCGTCACATCATAGATGTGCCGTTGAAGACGATAGATATTATCCATCGTCACTTTGTGTGCCAGCGCAGGCTCAGCTGTTGAATTCATAAATGTGAAACCCACCATAGATTGATGAACGATCCTGTGCGCCCAGTTGCCGTGACTGATCAGCGAGATAGTGCCACTGGCCAAGCGTTACTGCACGAACGCGACCCGGCAAAATAGTATCCACGCCAGCGGTGCGGAAAATCACCCGCGCCTTGGGGGCTGCTGCATGGGTGATTGCATTCCACAGCGCGTTCAATTGGCTATCTGTCATCCAGTCTTGGGCATCCAGCAAAACCACGCGGTCCACACTGCCAGCAAGCGCATTGGCCAACACATCAGTGACTGACCCCTGCACCACTTCCGCACGGTCAGCCAAACCCTTCAGAATTTTGAAATTCTTTTCGGCCAAATAAGGCGGCAATGGCCCAGATGCGTCTGGCGCATAACCGCGGCCAAAGGCTTGCCACGCAAAATAATTGTCCTGCATCGGAAAGCCACAAGCCAGCTTTTCCAGACGCTGCTCCAGAACAGTGGACATTTTTTGCCCACCTGCCAAGGCCTCATATTGGGCTGGCGGAATACCCAGCCCGTAAAGCGACATGCGCCGATCTGTCAGCCACCTCACGGCACGCTTTTGAAACAGCGGCGCAATCTCGGTCTTGAACGCCTGCTTCTGCTCGTCGAGCGAAACGCAATCCGTCAATGCCTTAAGGTTCGCTCCATAAACTTTGGCCAACACATGGCCAACACCGATAAAGCGGCCCAGCAGCCCCTTGCGATAAAAATTGTTGGCGAAATAAGAAAGCCGCCTTGCCCCACGCCAATTCCGTCCTTCCCAATACTGCCGCGAAACGCTGTCCAAATTGTGTTTCAGGAAGC
>JAGWUY010000316.1 GCA_028868255.1 Alphaproteobacteria bacterium
GATGGCAACGGCCTCTATTGAGCGCCATCTACTTAGCTTTGGAATGAAATCATGCGTGCCGAAACCACAAAACTAATTGACGATATTGAACAGTCATTGAGCTTGCTCCGGAGGCATCTTTGACTGGGATAACGCAATTCGTGAACTGGCAGAACTGAACGCCAAGGCCGAAGATTCTTCGATATGGAATGATGCGCAAAAAGCCCAAGAGGTGATGCGTAAACGCCAGGACTTAGATAACCGAATTAATGGAATTCTAAAAATTCAGACGACCATGGCCGATAATATCGAGCTGATAGCCATGGGCGAGGCTGAGGGTGATCAATCGATTGTTGCCGAAGCAGAAAAGTCATTGGCAGGGTTGAAAGCTGATGTGGCCGCAGCTGAGCTAGATGCGCTGCTGTCCGGCGAGGCCGATGGCAATGATTCATATCTGCAAATCAATGCAGGGGCGGGCGGTACTGAAAGCCAAGACTGGGCTTCCATGCTGATGCGCATGTATGTGCGTTGGGCGAACTTAAACAAATTCAAGGTTGAAGTTCTGGATCAACACGATGGCGAAGAAGCGGGTATCAAGTCTTGCACCTTGCAAATAAAAGGCAAAAACGCCTACGGCAAGCTGAAAACGGAATCAGGTGTACACCGCTTGGTGCGCATTTCTCCCTATGATTCCAATGCCCGCCGCCACACTTCATTTTCTTCTGCGTGGGCTTATCCAGTGATTGATGACGACATCAACATTGAGGTGGTGGACAGCGATTTAAAAGTTGATACCTATCGCGCGTCGGGGGCAGGCGGCCAGCATATCAACACCACTGACTCTGCCGTGCGTATCACACATATGCCCACAGGCATTATAGTTGCATGCCAAGCTGAACGCTCGCAGCACAAGAACCGCGCCACCGCATTGAAAATGCTGAAAGCAAGGCTTTATGAGCGCGAACTGCAAATGAAGCAGGAAAAAGTAGATGCAGCAAATGCCAAGAAAACCGATATAGGTTGGGGCCACCAAATCCGCTCCTATGTGTTGCAGCCCTATCAATTGGTTAAGGATTTGCGCACTGGCTTTACCAGCACCAATCCCACCGCTGTTTTGGGTGGTGAACTGGATGACTTCATCCAAGCGTCACTCGCCAGCAAAATCCATGGCAACGCCCCAGGCGATGTTGAAGATATTGACTGAAAATATTTCAGTTTGAGCTATTTCTTCGCCGTGAATAGATGGACATTCGGCTTTGGCGACTCGTTGTTGAAATCGCCCGGCGCCTCGAGCGCTGTGAAGCTGGGCTGAGCCAATGGTGCTGGAGGCGGTGCCACGCGGCGAATGGAACCCAAAACATAGGCACCATTTTCAATGCTGATGGTTTCGTTGGTCACGTCACCCTCAACATGAGCGCCGGATTCAATTTGCACATGTACTGCGTTGATGGGCCCCATTACCCGACCACGCACATAAACCACTTCTGCTGAAATTTCGCCGCGAACTTCGCCTTGTCGATCAACCAAGCAAGTATGGGCCCGCACCAAGCCTTGGACAGTGCCGTCAATGTGAACTTCACCGGAGCAGAACAGATTGCCTTCAACAGTTGTTTCGCGCGCAATATATGAAGGCTCGGGCGCCGCAGGTGTCTGACGCTGCGGCGTTGGCTTTGGTCTTTTGAAAATCATGCAAAACTCGGCTTCAAGTTATGTTTTATAGTCGAACGCTTTGTGTTCTTAGAAGCTTGTAAGGTGTTTGTCATGGGGTGGTTCTGCCTTTCTTTCGTCAAGCTTTGGTGGCCATTAGGCAATACAGCGCCTATAATCATGCCAAAATTGGGGCGCTGAAAGATTGGATTGAGTCTTTGCTGATCTTTTCAGGAATTTTAAACTGGATGCGAGCTTGACACGGAGAATTGCAAAGATTTTTGGGCTGGGTTTTCTTGCCCTGTTTGCAGTGCTGATTTTGGCAGCCGTTGTCTTGATTTGGCGTGTGTCGCAAGGGCCCATCGCGATTTCCTTTTTGAACAACAAAATTGAACAAGCAATCAATGATCAATTGACGGACATGAAAGTGCGTCTAGGCACGGCGGTGTTGGAGATTGACCGCGCAGATTATGTGCCCCATGTGCGGTTTCGCAACTTGGTTCTGTCTGATGCCAATGGTGCAATGATTGCCAGCGCCCCGCGCGCTGCCGTAACACTGGACACAACGGCACTTTTTACCGGCATCATCGCCGTCAAGAATCTAGAACTTATTGGCCCGAAAATTAGTGCAAGACGCAATCTCGACGGGACGATGGAGCTGGGAGTAGGTGGGCAAGACGCAACAGCG
>JAGWUY010000053.1 GCA_028868255.1 Alphaproteobacteria bacterium
GAAACATCAAAATCGCCCTAAGTCTCTACAGTCGATCACCTTTTCTGACTTTTGACGATTCCGTCAAAAGTCAGGCCGATCTAACCCCAAATCCCATAGCCATGTTTCATCCGTTCGTCGACACGGGCAATCTCTTCATCGGCTAGAATTACCGGCTCACCGATTTGTAGGGCGAGGTAATATTGCTTGGCCAGATTTTCCAGTTCCACCGCCAGCCACATGGCATGATCAAGCGTTTTACCCACGGCGATCATGCCGTGCGTGCCCATGATGCAGCCCAAGCGCCCTTCAAGGGCCTTCACCACGGCATCGGACAATTCTTTCGATCCAAAAATCGCATAGTCCGCGCAGCGAATGGTGGGGCCGCCAAAGGCGGCGATCATATAGTGACAGGCGGGAATGTCCTTGCGCAGCATGGACAGCACCGTTGCATAGGTGGCATGAACATGAACGATGGCATTCACATCAGACCGTGCCGCATAAATATCTGAATGGAAGCGCCATTCGGATGATGGCTTGTAAGGGCCAGTGTAAGCCCCATACGCGCCACCCAAAGGCAGCAGCGCCAGATCCTCAGGCTTCATGGTTTCATAGGCGCGTGATGTGGGGGTGATGACCACGCCTTCATCGGTGCGCACACTGATATTTCCAGAGGTGCCTTGGTTCAACCCGTTGCGATTGGACTCACGGCTCGCCTCAATAATCGCTTGGCGCGTGGCAGTTGAATTCTGGACAATCATAAATGCGCTTTCCAATTCTGGTAATAAGTGGCGAGTCCCGGCAAGGCCGCAGGTGTCATCAGTTTCATTTCCGGCGGCTTTTGGGGCTGGCCCCATGTTGCCAGAAGCGAAGCGCCGCGCGCAGTGCCTGAATGATCTTTGGCTGCAAAAACCTTTTGGCTGGGCTTCAATGCGGCGATTACGTTGCACAGGGTTTCATTCTGCGCATAATTGCCATCAATCAGAATATCACCTTGCGTCACGTTCAAATCGTCTAGGCGGTTCACACTCATCATCGCGGCATAGAGCGTGGCCAGATTGGCGCGCTGATCGGGGTTCACGGCGCCTTTGATTTCGCTTTGGCGTTTGCCATAGGGGCCGCTGCCGGGGGCAAAACAGGGCATGGCGAAAATATTGGCTTTGATCAATGCATCAATGCCTTCAATGCTTGGCGGCACCTTGCAATCCCCCGCAATAGCGCCATATTCACGCCCGCCCATAAAATTGGCGCATGCAATGGGGCGGCCATAAGCATCAATATTGGCCAGCATATCAGCCCCGCCATTCATCGTATCAAGCGCGTGGCCCACCGCCATAGTGATCACCCATGTGCCAGTCGACAGAAGTGTGAAAGGTGACTTCACTGCACCCAGATAGGGCAGCAGCGAGGCGTTGGAATCATGAATGCCGCACAGAACTTTGATATCTGCGGGAATATCAAAAGCCTTTGCCAATTCGGGCTTGATCGTGCCCAGCACATCCCACGGGTTTCGCAATGGCGCGAGGCGTTGGCCCACGCCCAATTTTTCTGCCAAATCCGACGTGCGTTTTTCCAGCGGAAACCACAAATCTGTATGCGTGCCAAGCGAGCAAATATCACTGGCGCACACGCCCGTTAACCGCCATCCCCAATATTGCGGATAGGTGAGAATGTGTGTGGCCTTGGCATAAGCGTCGGGAAAGCACCACGCCGCATAGGCAAATTGGCGGCCCAAATTCAGCCCTGCCTTCAAGCTGGGCGAGAAGGTCTTTGAGAACGGATCACGCAGCGCATTGTAACGGTCTGAAATCTGATCGATTGCGGGGTCTTCATAATCCATGATCGGCAAAGCCAGACCATGCCCATCCAGCATCACGCCCGATGCGCCGTGTGTAGTTGGCACAATGACATCGATCGCAAATGCCTGACAGGCTTCATGCAGCGCTTGCCCAAAAAAATTCCAAATGCGCTCCACATCAAAATGGGCATAGGGCGGTGCTGGCAAAACATCATTGCGGGTTTGGCGCTCAAAAACCGCGTGGCCGCCCACATCAAACACCACGCATTTCACGTTGGTTTTGCCAATATCGAGTACAGCAACATTCATGGGTGGCAAATCATCTTGGGTGTTGAAGGAGAGCCCAATCAACAACGCCACATCTGAAATAGCAAGCGGGGTCGCGGCGACACCCATTTAGTCATGTACACACGCTATGTTCTGAAATATACAACGAGAATACTCGGAGGTTTGAGTGATATATCTTCGTACCCTAATTGTTGCTGCTGCCCTGCTGGCTCAAAGTTCTTGCAGCATTGCTGCAGACAAGATCAATGTGTTTGCCGCCGCCAGCCTGAAAACAGCGCTTGACCAAGTAAATGCTCAATGGAAAGCTGAGACGGGCAAGCAAGCTATCATCACCTATGCCGCAAGCAATGCCTTGGCCAAGCAAATTGAGGCGGGTGCGCCAGCGGATGTGTTTTTCTCAGCTGACCTGGCATGGATGGCCTATCTTCAAGACAAAGGCCTGGTGGCCAAAGGCAGCGATGTGCCGCTGCTCGGCAATCAGATTGTTTTAGTGGCGGCCAAGGATTCCAAAGTCGACATCAGGATCGAAAAAGATTTCAAGCTGGCTGAGGCGATTGGCACCAGCAAGCTGGCCATGGGCAATGTGGATTCTGTGCCCGCTGGCAAATATGGCAAGGCCGCGCTGGAAAGTTTGGGCGTGTGGCCATTGGTCGAAGGCAAAGTGGCACAGGCCGAAAACGTGCGTGCGGCGTTGAAATTGGTAGACACTGGAGAAGCAAGCTTGGGCATTGTTTATGCCAGCGATGCCAAGGCTGACCCTGCCGTAAAAGTGATCGGCGCATTTCCAGACAACAGCCACAGCCCCATAATATATCCTGCTGCGGTGCTTTCAGATTCAAAAAATGAAGATGCGCAAACTTTCGTCACCTATTTGCGCAGCACTAAGGCCAAGGCCATTTTTGAAGCGCAAGGCTTTTCAACCCTCATACGCCAGGACTAAAGACCCCCTATGATGCAGATTGTTACCCTTTCAGACGCGGAATGGAGCGCTATTTTTCTGAGCCTGAAGGTGGCCCTGTGGGCCATGGTGGGCAGTCTGCCTTTTGGCATTGTCTGCGCGCTGGTTTTGGCGCGCGGGCAATTTCGCGGTAAAGCGATCTTGCATGCACTGGTGCATCTGCCGCTGGTATTGCCCCCCGTGGTCACAGGCTATGTGCTGCTGTATAGCTTTGGCAAAAAATCAGCCATTGGCCAGTTTTTATATGACTATCTTAACTTCAGTTTTTCATTTCGCTGGACGGGTGCGGCATTGGCCTGCGCTGTGATGGGCTTTCCATTGATGGTACGGGCCATCTCCCTTTCGATCTCTGCTGTTGACCGAAAGCTGGAGGCTGCGGCCAGCACTTTGGGCGCATCGCCAATTTGGGTGATCTTGACGATTACACTGCCCCTCGCCCTGCCCGGCATTCTGGCGGGCATGGTCTTGTCTTTTGCCAAGGCCATGGGTGAATTTGGGGCGACAATCACCTTTGTTTCAAACATTCCCGGCGAAACCCAAACCTTGCCCACATTGATTTACACCTACACGCAAGTGCCCGAGGGCGATGCATCTGTTTGGCGGCTGACGCTGATTTCGGTTTTTATTTCAATGGCGGCGCTGTTGGTGTCAGAGTTTCTGGCGGCGCGGGCCACTGGGCGGCTTTCCACATGAGCCTCAGTTTAGATGTGCGCCATAGGTTGGGTACATTTGAAATTGATGTGCGTTTTGAAAGCGCGGGGGGCGTCTGTGCGCTGTTTGGGCCTTCAGGCGCAGGCAAAACCACGCTTGTCAACATGATTGCTGGCTTGATTAACCCCCAACAGGGGCGAATTGTTGTGAGCGGTCAAGTGATGTTTGATAGCAATGACGGCACAAACTTGCCGCCACCAGCCCGCGCGGTGGGATATGTATTTCAAGACGCAAGGCTGTTTCCGCATTTGAGTGTGCAGCAGAATTTGAAGTATGGGCGCTGGTTTTCAAAGCGGCGCGGAACCGCTGAATTTGACAAGACTGTCGATATTCTGGGCCTTGGCGCCCTGCTGCGGCGCAAGCCTGTTACATTGTCGGGCGGTGAAAAACAGCGCGTTGCCATTGGGCGGGCGCTGCTTTCTAACCCCCGCCTGCTGCTGATGGACGAGCCCTTGGCGGCACTGGACCAAGCACGCAAGGATGACATTCTGAACACCATCGAAAAAATGCGTGATGCATTCAAAATTCCCATCGTCTATGTCAGCCATTCCGTTGCCGAGACCGACCGGCTTGCAACCCAGATTGTGCATATTGAAAGTGGACGTGTTGTTGATATCAGATCAAATTCCAACCCATGAGGCGGTGGCGAAGGCTGCTCTTTCTGCGTTTGATTTACCTGAAGTTGTGGCGCTGGGCCTGATCAATCTTTCAGAAAATGCCACCTACAAAATTGAACTGAAGGATGGCCAAAAATTTGCGCTACGCGTGCATCGGCAGGGCTATCATTCACACGGGGCCATCCAGTCTGAACTTGCCTGGCTGATCGATTTGCGGGTCTCGCAGGTGGCGGTCACCCCTTTGCCTGTTGCTGGGCGAGATGGCGCTTTGATTCAACATGTGATGGGCCATCATGTGGTTTTGTTTCAATGGGAAGTCGGTGTTGAGCCCGGTATCAAGGAAGACTTGATCAGGCCATTTGAGCAGTTGGGTGCCATCGCCGCCGCCATGCACGCCCATGTAAGGTTGTGGAAAAAACCAGATACTTTTCAACGATTTACATGGGATTTTGAAACCAGTTTATCAGGTGTGCGCCCCCATTGGGGGCGCTGGCAGGGCGGTATGGGTGTTGATGCCACCCGGCTGAAACTGTTTGGCCGCACGGTGGATGTGATTGGGCGGCGTCTGCAAAAATATGGCAAGGGGCCTGAGCGTTTTGGCCTGATCCATGGCGATTTACGGCTGGCCAATTTGCTGATTGATGGGCCGACAGTGAAGGTGATTGATTTTGATGATTGTGGCTTTGGCTGGCACATGTATGACGCGGCCACACCCATTTCATTTTATGAGCATGTGCCGCAAGTGCCGGAACTGATTGATGCTTGGACACGCGGCTATCGCAGCGTTGCGCCACTGGCCAAGGCTGATGAAGATGAAATACCCACTTTTGTGATGCTGCGACGTTTGCTGCTGGTGGCTTGGATTGGGTCACATCAAGAAGCCCCCTTTCCCCGTTCACTGGGTGTCGCGTTCACAGAGCAAACAGATGATCTTTGTGATCGGTATTTGCTTCGGTTTGGGTGAAAATAGGATTTCAATTCTAAGCCATGCAGGAGCCTCGCACAGACGAATCTTAGGTGCCCGCACCACCCCTAGCGTACCCTCCCTCAAAGCCCACTGTTGACGCTTGAAATTGATTTAAATGCTATTGTAGGCTTTTAGTCTCTATTTGCCTTTGGTGCTGACGGGTGCGAGCAGGCCATCTGTGTTATCGAGCAGTGTGTTCATTGCTTTGATGGCGGCTTTGCCATCAGCCGCGCGCACTGCCAACAAGACGCGTTCATGCAATTTAATAGCTTGTTTCGGCTGCGGGTTGCGGTGGGTGGTGAAATCAAACAAATCGCCCAATGCCTTTTCAATGATGATGCCAAAGGGCAAAAGAAGATCATTGTTGGCGGCGGCCATCAAAGCTTCGTGAAATTCAACGTCAGCAATGACGGATTCTTGGGCCGTTTTAGCCTTTTTCATGTTGGTGAAGGCCGTTTCTAGCCTTGCGAGCTGCGCGACATTGCGCTTTTCTGCCGCCAATTTGGCCGCACCCGGCTCAATCAGACGACGCACCTCTTGTGTTGATTGGAAAAAGGCCTGCCGATCAACCGCGGCGTGGTGCCAATCCAGCACATCGCGGTCCAAAATATTCCATTGGCTGCGCGGCAACACCTTGCTGCCCACTTTGGGCCGTGATTCAATCAGGCCCTTGGCCATCAGAGTTTTAAGGGCTTCGCGCACCACGGTGCGGCTGGTGCCGAAGGCCTTGCCCCACGCCGCCTCATTGGGCAAAAGGCCACCAGGCTGAAATTCGCCCAGCAAGATGCGTTCGCCAATATTGCGCGCCAATTTGGTGTTGAGGTTGTTTTTTGGCTTTTGAGTGCGGTGCGGCACAGCTGGATTTCCAGAAAATTGATTTGTCATACAAAAACTATTGCCCGATCAGCAAAGTCCAATTATGACTCTGCGCCAAGACAGCGCAGGCTGCAAGAATAAGTCTTCAGTTTGGCTGTTTTTCAGGGAGGATTTTATGATTAATCGTAGACATTTTATCGCTTCGGTAGCTGGTGCTGTTGCTGCTGTATCGGCCTTGGGTGTTGCCCATGCTGCTGAAAAAGGTTTGGTTGGCATTTCCATGCCTACAAAGAGTTCGACCCGCTGGATCTCGGACGGCGAATCGATGGTAAAGGAATTCACCGCACTCGGTTACACAACTGATCTGCAATACGCTGAAGATGATATTCCAAATCAATTGGCGCAAATTGAAAATATGGTCACCAAGGGTGCCAAGGTTTTGATCATCGCCGCTATTGATGGAACCACTTTGTCAGATGTGTTGCAAAAAGCCCATGATAAGGGCGCGAAAGTCTTTGCTTATGACCGCCTGATCAAAGGCTCAGCAAATGTGGATTATTATGCAACATTCGACAACTTCAAGGTGGGTGTGTTGCAGGCCACATCGCTGGTTGATGGCATGAAGGCCCGCTTCAAGGGCGTAAAGCCTTGGAATGTTGAACTGTTCGGCGGCTCACCAGACGACAACAACGCCTTCTTCTTCTATGATGGCGCAATGTCGGTGCTGAAGCCTCTCATCGATTCCGGTGACATCAAGATTGTTTCCGGCCAGATGGGTATGGACAAGGTTGGCACATTGCGTTGGGACGGTGCTGTGGCTCAAGCCCGCATGGATAATTTGCTTTCTGCCAACTACACATCAGCCAAGGTCAATGGCGTTCTTTCACCCTATGACGGTTTGTCACGCGGCATCATCTCTTCGCTCAAAGGCGTTGGCTATGCTGCTGGTGACACGATGCCGATCGTTACTGGTCAGGATGCTGAAGTGCCATCCGTTAAGGCCATGATCGCTGGTGAACAATATTCAACCGTGTTCAAGGATACGCGCGAATTGGCCAAGACCACAGCCAAGATGGTTGATGCCGTGATGCAGGGCAAAGAGCCCGAAATCAATGACACCAAGACCTATGACAATGGCAAGAAAGTTGTTCCATCCAATCTGCTCGTGCCAATGGCCGTGGGCAAAGATGACATTCAGAAGGCCCTTGTTGATTCAGGTTATATTGCCGCTGACAAGCTGAAGTAAGCAAGTGCTTCGCCCTCCCCCTTGTGGGGAGGGTCTATGCGATTTGCAAGCAATTCGCTCTGGTGGGGGCCGCTGAGGCTTTTGACAATCGGCAATTCCAAAATGTTGAAAGTCGGAGCGCCCCCCACCCTTAATCCCACCCCACAAGAGGGAGGGAAATGATAAGAGTGCTTGCAAAGCACCACGTCGTTGGGAGAAATTCGGGGCATGACACAGCCAATTCTTGAAATGCGCGACATCACCAAAACATTTCCGGGCGTGAAAGCGCTGACGGAAGTGAAGCTTGCCGTCATGCCGGCTGAGATCCATGCCGTGGTGGGAGAAAATGGCGCAGGCAAATCCACCCTGATGAAAGTGCTCTCCGGCGTTTATCCACATGGCAGCTATGATGGCCAGATTATGTTTGAAGGTGATGAGCGCAAATTCACCACTATTGCCGACAGCGAAAAAACAGGGATCATCATTATTCACCAAGAGCTGGCGCTGGTTCCCCTGCTCTCGATTGCCGAAAATATTTTTCTGGGCCATGAGACGGCCAAGCATGGTGTCATTGACTGGTTTGAGGCTTTTGCCCGCACAAAAGAGCTATTGAAAAAAGTAGGCTTGAATGAGCACCCCAATACGCTCATCACCAATTTAGGCACAGGCAAGCAGCAGTTGGTGGAAATTGCCAAGGCGCTGAACAAGGATGTGAAGCTGCTGATTTTAGATGAACCTACATCTAGCTTAAACGAAACGGATTCAAACGCGCTTCTTGAACTGCTGAAAGGCTTTCGTGCGCAAGGCATTTCTTCCATTCTCATCACTCATAAGCTGAATGAAGTTTTGAAGGTGGCTGACCGCATCACCGTGCTGCGCGATGGCAAGACGGTGGATACGCTGGATACGCATACCGCCAAGGTGAGTGAGGATCGCATCATCAAAGCGATGGTGGGGCGCGATCTATCAGAGCGCTATCCGCCGCGCGACGCCAAAATTGGCGAGACTTTACTTGAAGTGAAAAACTGGAATGTATTTCACCCGCAGCGTGCAGATCGACAAATGATCAAGAACGTGGACCTGATGGTGCGGGCCGGCGAAGTGGTAGGCATTGCCGGATTGATGGGCGCTGGGCGCACTGAGTTTGCCATGTCGGTTTTCGGGCGGTCTTATGGCAAGAAGATTTCGGGCGAAGTTTTGATCAAGGGCAAGCCTACTGATGTATCCTCAATCCCCAAGGCGATGAAGGCGGGGCTGGCCTATGTAACCGAAGACCGCAAAACGCTTGGCCTTGTGTTGATTGATCACATCAAACACAATGTGACGCTGGCTAACCTCCCCGGTGTCGCCAAACGTGGTGTGGTGGACGACATGAAAGAGCTTCAGGTTGCCAATCAATATCGCAAGGATTTGGGCATTCGCTCATCTGGTGTTTATCAAACCACCGTTAATCTTTCAGGCGGCAACCAACAAAAAGTTGTCTTATCGAAATGGCTTTTCTCTGGTCCCGACATTTTGATTTTGGACGAGCCGACGCGTGGCATTGATGTGGGCGCTAAATTTGAAATTTACGGCATCATCAACAAGCTTGCCGAAGACGGCAAGGCAGTGATTGTTATCTCGTCTGAAATGCCAGAACTTTTGGGCATTTCAGATCGCATTTACATCATGAATGAGGGCCGCTTTGTGGGTGAGATGCTTGCTAAAGATGCGAGCCAAGAAAGCATTATGCGCACCATTATGAAATCATGGGAACATTGATATGAGCAACCTCGACACGGCAAAACCATCTTCAGATTTCATGCGCTTCATCAAAGCCAATGTGCGCGACTATGCGCTGCTGATTTCGCTGTTGGTGATTATGGTGTTCTTCCAAATTACGACCAATGGCACCTTGTTCATGCCTGTCAACATGACCAACATTATTTTGCAGAACAGCTATATCGTGATTATGGCGCTGGGCATGTTGCTGGTTATTGTGGCAGGGCACATTGATCTTTCCGTTGGCTCACTTTCCGGTTTTATCGGGGGGGTAGCGGCCTTGCTGATGACGGGCACCATGCCATTTGTGCAAAGTGCCTCGCTGGGCTTCACGCTTGATCCCTATACCACTTCAGCGTTTTGTATCGCGTTGGGAGCAGCAATAGGCGCGGTGCAAGGCTATTTCATAGCCTATCACAAAATTCCGGCTTTCATTGTGACACTGGCTGGCATGTTGGTGTTCCGCGGACTCGAATTGCAGGTTTTGGGCGGCGCATCGGTTGGCCCTTTCCCGAAAACATTCCAGCTTCTTTCATCCGGCTATGTGCCAGACATTTTCACTGTTCAGGCTTTCGGCGGGCCGTTCAATCTGCTGGCGCTGCTGATCGGTACGATCGTTACGCTGATGATCATCTATTTCAATTTCAAAGAACGCCGCACGCAGCTTTCGCACGGTTTGGCAGAGGAACCCAATGCTATATTCATCGGGCGTAATGCCTTAATCGCCATAGCGTTTATTGGTTTTTCGTTTTTGATGGCACAGTATAGGGGCCTGCCCACGGTGCTGATTGTAATGTTTGCCTTGATTGCGCTGTTTGTGTTCATCACCACGCGCACTACATTCGGGCGGCGCATTTATGCGATGGGCGGCAACGAAAAAGCTACAAAACTTTCAGGCGTCAACACTGAAAAACTGACTTTCCAGATTTTTGTAATCATGGGCGCGCTGTCAGCGCTGGCGGGTTTGATCTTTGCTGCACGCCTCAACGTGGCCACGCCTAAGGCCGGCCAAGGTTTTGAGTTGGATGTGATTGCGGCCTGCTTTATCGGCGGTGCGGCAGTGACGGGAGGTGTGGGCAAAGTGATTGGCGCTGTCATCGGCGCCTTTATGATGGGGGTTATGAACAATGGCATGTCCATCCTCGGCATCGATATTGGATGGCAGTTTGTGATCAAAGGTGCCGTATTAATGCTCGCCGTATTTTTGGATGTCTATTACAAAAATAAGGGCTAAAGCCACTGGCGAGATTGAAAATTTCAGATCGTCGGGATCTTTCGCTCGGCGATTTGTTTGTCAAGGATTGTGATGTCGACTCCGTTTTCCAATAACGCCCTGCTAGGCAAGCCCGTGGCCGATGAAATTTTGATGAATACCAAAGCAGTGCTTACGAAACTGTCTGTGGCAGGTTGGCCTGCCAAGTTGGTTTCGATTACCATTGGGGATGTGCCGGCCGTTCACCTTTATGTGCGCAATCAGGCCCGTGGGGCGGAACACGCTGGCATTGCCTTTGAACAACGCAACTTGCCGCATGATGTTTCACGAAATGAAATGCTGGGAATTATCGAAGCGTTGAACACCGACCCACGTGTAACCGGCATTATCATTCAACGCCCCGTGCCCAAACATTTGAATGTACGCGAATTGCAAACAGCAGTTCACCCGCTGAAAGATGTGGAAGGCATGCACCCCACATCCATCGGT
This sequence comes from Alphaproteobacteria bacterium, assembly GCA_028868255.1. GTDB lineage: Bacteria > Pseudomonadota > Alphaproteobacteria > Rhizobiales > Aestuariivirgaceae > Aestuariivirga. The sequence goes on from JAGWUY010000053.1 coordinate 10,823, forward strand.
AATATTGTTTACCGCGATGTGGCGCTGGCCCCCTGCACGGCAGCGGCTTCAGTTGAGCTTTTGAAGCGCACAGGCCTTAAGTTAGAGGGGCTTGAGGTGGTGGTGATTGGCCATTCTGAAATTGTGGGCAAGCCCATCGCGTTTTTGTTAATGGCAGAAGGCGCGACTGTTACCGTGTGCCACCATATGACGCGCAATTTGGCTGTGCATTCACGCTCGGCCGACGCCGTGTTTGTGGCGGTTGGCAAGCCGCGCTTCATCACCGCCAATATGATCAAGCCGGGTGCCGCGATCATCGACATCGGTATCAATCAAATTGAAGAAAATGGTGCTTCTGTCACTGTAGGTGATGTGGACTATCAAAGCTGCTCTGAAATCGCTGGCTGGATTACGCCTGTGCCCGGCGGTGTGGGGCCGGTGACGGTTTCAATTCTGATGCGCAACACGCTGACAGCACTTCAGGCGCAACAGAGATTTTATGTCAATGCCTTTGATTCAATGCCCGACAAGCTGGTGCACGTTGCGCCCTTGGCAAAATAGCGCACTTTTCTTTTGCATCGCGCGCCTTTTGTGCTGATTGCAATCATTCGCCGAGCGTTGTAGTGACAGCAGAAAATTGGCCATGGCATTTGCAATCATGGCGGACATGCGGATGGAGTTTTTGTGGTTCTTGCACTTCAGAATAAATGGATTTGGGATTTTTGGTTGGTGCAGAATGACACGGACTGGCACATCTATTTTTTGCAAGCCGATAGCACATTGCCTGACCCTGAAATGCGCCACCGCAATGTAACTCAAGGTCA
>JAGWUY010000054.1 GCA_028868255.1 Alphaproteobacteria bacterium
GCACTTTACCAGAAATATTGCAGCTCCTTGGCATACTTCGTTTCGGGGTATCTGGCCTTCAGTTCGAAATACCATTTTTTGCGCTGGGCAATTGAAACATCAGTGCCGCCGCAATCATTGTTGCCAATCGGCGCATAGCAATGCACAGCGCGGAACAGCGCATAGGCCCGTTGTTCGCGCGTGGCTTTGGCATCATTTATGATGTCAATGTAAAAGTCCTGCCTCGCAACTGGTGTGCCTGCAAACAAAGTTCCCGTGCCGCCCAATTCATCGACTTTTGCTTTTTCTGGGTTTGAAATTGCAGTGATGCGAATAAAGTCACCCAAACACAGCCGACCTGCACGGCTTTTTGCATCTTCCACCAGAGACTTTACGGTTTCAACTAGGTTGGCACAGGCAAAATCTTTGCTACCACCTTTCCATCGGAACGGTTCAAATATATCATTTACGCTGCCATCGGCGTCAGCTGCGGGAACAGGCGGCAGCAGCTTTATATCATCCAAAAATCCTTTGATTCGTCCCTGTAAAACGTCACGCGACAACAGACGAAACAGTGCAACATTGCGCTCTTCCTTCGGTGCAGTGGTAGACATGGCCTGTTGGCGCAGCAGGATCGGCCCCGCAATATATTCCAGAACCCGTTGCCGCAAGGCAGGTTCCTGGACAATTGTGTCAGGCGCAAAGACGGCTGAGATATTTTTCGTACGCTCATCAATCATCGAAACAGCCAATTCAATCGGCCCTCGTTGAAATGCCTGTGTGCTGCGCCCAATCAAACTGACATAGGCCGCGCGCGCAGCTTTCATATCCGTTTTCGCCAGTGCGCCTGCGCGTAACATCTGCATGCTATAGTCCAGATAGCTCAGGGCATCTGTTCCCGTATCAGCCACAGGCAATAATTTTAAAACCGTGCCTGCATCTTGCTCTGAAAACCAAGCCTGTGCAGCCTGCAGATAGGTGTAAAGTTTTTCATTGCCTGCAAACCGCTCATGTTGTGCTTGCACATCACTGGCTTTGATGGTGGGAGTATCCCTGCCATTTTCGTCCCGTTTTGGGCGCATTTGGCGCAACAATTCGGTGGCCACAAACAATTGATCTGATGCAGGGTCTTGATAGGCACCTGCATCCACTTTCTGGTCAAATTCGTTGATCACATCCATCACGGCGGGGTCGAGGTCATGCGTGGCAATCGTTTCCGCATAGGCTTTAATTTGCTGCACGCCGTCACCACTTAGCCAATAGGCGCGGCGCAACAAGCCTTTGGCAGAGGCGGCATAAGCCCCCTGAGGATAGTCTTTCAAATAGGCATTCAGACCTAATAGTGCCGTGGTCACTTTGGCTGGCACAACGCCCTTCTTGTCAAGCGTGCCATAATCATCGAAGGCGGTGGATTGCGCATCCAGAAGTGCGGTGCGCGCTTGCATATAACGTGCGGCTTCTCGCACCCAGGCTTGAGGCGATTGGGCCAAAGCCGCAAAATCTGCCGAATAAAAATGATTGGCATGATAGAAGTGATCGATCGCTGAGAGATATGCTGCAAACTCCTTGCCCGACGCGGATGCCACATCGGTAAGAGGCGTTGCCGCGGCTTCGCAGGTCATCGCTTTGCGCGCTGCCGCCAATGCGGTTTTTTCGGGTTCGGGTATTGTGGTATCTGCCGTCACTGCGGCAATGAATCCCTCGGCGCCTTTTCCTAGGCTCACACAAACCGTGCCTTCGCCAACATAGCTGCTGCCATCAGTGGGATCGCGCTGCTTCTGACCAAAATCCAGTGCTGACGAAAAGCGCGTCCAATTGGTGGGCGTGTAAGTGAGGTCAGGAAAATTGCCACTGCGTTGCGGTGGAAACTGTTTCAGCTTTTGGCGGCGTGCATCAGCAAGCAAGAAAACCAGATTGATCCGCGTATCATTGGCGGGAGAGAGCAGGGCCATACTATCACAACCTGTCATTGAGTTGTAAAACACCTGCATATTGGGCGAGCAAAAGCCTGTATCAGCGCTCGACCATGCTGGTGCTGCGTAAGTGCAGATTCCCAGCAAAGCCGCCAGTCGGATGAACGATTTCATAGACAAGAATCCCTCTTGGTGCGCCCCGCCAATTGATCTTACGGCTTTGTAAGGATTGTTGACAAGTCACACCGGTGTGTCACACTCTGCATCATAAATCATAATGTTGAATTGGGGATAGTGATGGCCGAAAACAAACCAGATGTGACCAAAGCTTGGGCTGCAACAGAAGAGCAAAAAGGCAAGGCCGGGCGTCAACGCACATTTGCGTGGATCAGTTGGTTGATCGCCATTGGGATCGAAGCATATGGCATCTACCTATTGCTTAATCACAAGTTTGACGGCCCGAACGCCAATATGACATTGCTCATCGGCCTCCTCGTTGCCATCGCAATCTTCGCTATTTTAGGCAGCATCATGTGGAAGACTGCGTTACAGAATGATCCTGCTACACGCGCCAACCCCGCCAGTTTTTATGCAAAAAATCAGCTAGGCGCGATTATGACGGTCATTGCCTTCCTGCCATTGATTGCCCTGATCCTGATGGACAAAAACATGGACCCAAAAAACAAGCAAATTGCGGGGGGGATCGGTGCTGTCTTGGCTGTTTTAGCGACTGTGATGGGTGTTAATTTCAAGCCACCATCAGTCGAACAATACACCCAAGATATGAATGCCTGCGCCACCCAGATTAAGACAGGCCAGCCCACAACTTCATGTTCGCCGGAAGTGGCCGCCCAAGCCCAAGACATAGCACGCGACACCACCGATGTGGCAGCCGCTACCAAATCTGCCGCCAATCCAAACGGCACAGATGTGGTCTATTGGATTGCTCCAGAGCCAGGAAAAGCTAAATCAACTGAGCCACATGTTTTCCATCTCTGCGCAGAAGTTTCGCCGTTGAAGGATAAAGCCGTCAACCACGGAACGGTAACAGAAGCTTACGCCCAAAATGCCATTCGCATCACCAAGCAGATTGACATGGAGCAAAAGCAATGCGGATTCTCGCTGGCGCAGTGATCATGGCAAAATTACCCCAAGCGTGATCAATGGGTTGGAGGCATGTGAATGCAAGCCCATTCTGACCGACTTGTCACAAAACTCTCGTCATAATCATCACGCATTGAAATGCATATGCCGCATTAACTTGCATGCTGCCCCTGCAATATGCGATTGATAAGCCATGACCATATTTCCTGATCCCGCACCCAAGATTTTGCCCCGCGTATCCGCATTAGGGCGATTGCGGCGCTATTTTTTTACTGGATTGGTTATCATTGCGCCAATCGCCATTTCGATTTGGGCCACTTTGTGGTTTGTTTCGGCCTTTGATGGTTTGGTAAAGCCGTGGCTGCCTTCTGCCTATAACCCTGATAATTATTTACCGATCAAAGTCCCGGGCCTTGGACTTTTCGTTGCACTGGCTGGCATAACGTTGGCGGGAGCGCTGGCGGCCAATTTCGTTGGGCGTTTCTTTATTGGGGTGTGGGACAAGGTTTTGAACCGCACGCCTGTTGTACGGTCTATCTACAAAAGCTCAAAACAGATTTTTGAAACGATTTTTTCGGAAAAGGGTTCGTCTTTCCGCAATGTGTGCTTGGTCGAGTGGCCACGCAAGGGTGTGTGGGCTTTGGCCTTTGTGTCACGTGAGATTGATGGCGCTGACGTGGGGCTGGAGGCGGGGCGCGAGATGTACTCGATCTATATTTCCACCACGCCAAACCCCACCGGTGGTTATGTATTTTTTGCTGACCGCAAAGATGTGCGCATTTTGGATATGTCGGTGGAGGATGGCTTGAAGCTAATCATTTCCATGGGCCTGATTTTCCCAGAGAAAGGCCTGCCTGCTGCCACCCTGAAAAAGCTCAGCCGGAAGACAAAAGCATAATCGCAGAATCACGTTCAAAAAGATAGAGCAGATTGCGTAAGGCCTCGCCGCGCGGTGTTTGCAATTTTGGGTCGCGCACCAAAATCAACCCGGCATCATCACGCGCGGCTTGCAACAATTCTCCGTGTACAGATAAATCTGCCATGCGGAATTCAGCAAGGCCTGATTGTTGCGTACCCAGCATTTCGCCAGCACCACGCAGTTTGAGATCTTCTTCGGCGATGCGGAAACCATCTTCAGTTTCACGCATGATGGTGAGACGGGCCTTCGCTGTTTCTCCCAAGGGCTCTTGATAGAGCAGTAAGCAGGATGATTTGGCGGCCCCGCGCCCCACGCGCCCGCGCAGCTGGTGCAATTGGGCGAGGCCAAAACGCTCGGCGTTTTCAATCACCATGATCGAGGCTTCCGGCACATCGACGCCCACTTCGATCACTGTGGTGGAAACCAGGATGGAAATGGCGCCAGATTTGAAGCTGGCCATCACTGCGTCTTTTTCTATGCCTTTCATGCGGCCGTGGATCAGGCCGACTTGATTCGGAAATTCGGCAGCCAGTGCTTCAAAACGTTTTTCGGCTGCCGCGGAATCGATGAACTCGCTTTCCTCCACCAGCGGGCACACCCAATAGGCGCGGGCCCCTGTGCTCAGGCTTCGGTGCAGGCCACCGATCAGGTCATCATAGCGGGAATGCGGCAACACACGCGTATCGATGGGCAGGCGGCCTGCTGGCTTTTCAGTAAGTTTTGATACATCCATGTCGCCAAAAGCTGTGAGTGCAAGTGTGCGCGGGATGGGGGTGGCCGTCATCACCAGCAAGTCCGCCGCACCGTCAGACTTGCCTTGCAACGCCAAGCGTTGGTGCACCCCAAAGCGGTGCTGCTCATCAACCACTGCCAATCCCAGATCACAAAACGCCACGCCATCTTGAAACAGCGCGTGAGTCCCAATCAGAATATCTATGCTCCCAGATTTCAGGCCGGTCAGCGTGTCTTCCCGCGCCTTGCCTTTTTCACGGCCTGTGAGAATGGCCAGTTTCAGGCCCGTGCCATTGATGAGGCGGGAGAGACCCACAAAATGTTGTCGCGCCAGAATTTCCGTCGGCACCATCAACGCGCCTTGTGTGCCGCTTTCCACCGCAGCCGCCAATGCCAGTAGGGCAACCACAGTTTTGCCTGCCCCCACATCACCCTGCAACAGGCGGATCATGCGGGTGGGGCTGGCCATATCCGCCAAAATTTCAGAAATGGCAGAAGTTTGAGCATTTGTAAGGCTATATGGCAGGTTGCTGATAATCTGCTTGCGGAGTTCGCCCGTGCCACCCAACATCCTTCCGCTGGCTTTTTTCATCTGGGCGCGCACCAATGTCAGGGCCAACTGATTGGCCAGCAACTCATCAAAGGCAAGGCGCGAGCGGTTTGGGCCATCTGCCGCCAGCACCGTCAAATCCTCAGGCGCGTGCATGTTGTGAAGTGCTGCGCCGAAGCTCGGCCAAGACTTTTGCATCATCCAGGCTGGATCCTGCCACTCCGGAAGGGCGGGCAGTTTTTCCAGGGCGGCCTTGCTGGCCTTGCTGAGGAGTTTGGACGACAGGCCAGCCGTCAAAGGATAGATCGGTTCCAGTGCCGGCATTTTGGCAAAGTCATCGGCGTTCAACACATAGTCGGGGTGGCTCATTTGTGCTTGTGCGCCAAACCAGCTGATCTCTCCTGAAATAAAGCGCTTTTCGCCTTCCGGAAACTGGCGCATCAACTGATCGCCATAGCTGGAGAAAAATGTCAGCGTCATATTGCCGGTGTCGTCACGCGCTTCAATCTTATAGGGCAGCCTTGTGCCGCGTGGGGCGGGTTTGTGCTTACCGATGGTCACCTCCAGCGTGACAATTCCCTGCAACGGCAATTGCGCAATGGTGCAGCGATAGCGCCTATCAATCAAGCTGTGCGGCAGATGGAACAGCACATCGACCAGACGCGCGTTCTCAGCCTCGGCTCCGCGCAGAAGCTTGGCCAGAAGTTTCGCCATTTTATCGCCGATGCCTTTGATGGATGTGACATTGGCAAATAGCGGGTTAAGGATGGTTGGTCGCATAGTGGCTAGTTTTACAGCGGAAGGGTTGCGGTGCAAGGCCATCCAAGGTTATGAGGCAGGCTTGATGGCTGACAATTCACAACATATCGAAATCACCCGCAAGCGATTGCTTTGGCGGGCCACGCACCGCGGCATCAAGGAGATGGATATTATGGTGGGCGGTTTTGCAGAAGCGCATCTGGCGGGCATGAGCGCAGCCGAACTCGATGCGTTTGCGCGCATTCTGGAATTGCCAGATCAGCAACTGCTCAGCTGGGCCACGCGGCAAGAGGATGTTCCGGCTGAATTGCGCACGCCCTTGTTCATGGCCATGATCACTTATCGGCCGGAGACGCAATGAGCACGCCTGTTGACACTACCGTTCAACGGTTGAACAAGCCCGGCCGTATCCAGCTTGGCGCTTTGCCGGAAGGTTATGATGCGCAAGTGCTGCCGCAGCTGGCCGCACGAGCAGGTACGCGTGGTCTGGTGCATGTGTGCCGTGATGACCAACACATGGCGCAGCTTGAAGAGCAAATTGGTTATTTTGCGCCGACGCTGGACATCAGGCGTTTCCCCGCCTGGGATTGTCTGCCTTATGACCGTGTCTCACCATCGGCTGATATTCTGGCGAAGCGGCTTTCGATTTTGGCGGACCTTTCACGGCCTGCCACAAAGCCGTTTTTACTGCTTACCACGATCAATGCGGTGTTGCAGCGCGTAGTGCCCAAATCGCTGATCGAGGGCGGCAGCTTTGTGGCTGTGCCGGGCCAGCGGGTGAAGGATGATCAGCTTCAGGCGTTCCTGATCAATAATGGTTATTCGCGCTGCGGTACGGTGGTGGATCGTGGTGACTTTGCGGTGCGCGGTGGTTTGATCGATATTTTCCCGCCGGGGGCTGATCATCCAGTTCGGCTCGACTTCTTTGGTGACACGCTGGAAAGCATTCGCAGCTTTGATGCGGAATCACAGCGCTCCACCGCTCAGCTCAAGTCCCTCACGCTCAACCCCGCCAATGAAGTGTTGCTCAACAAGCCATCGATCGCCGCGTTCCGCACGGCCTATGCTGAAGCCTTTGGCGGCATTGATCTGAATGATCCGCTTTATGAGTCGATCACCAATGCCAGAGTCTACCAGGGCATGGAGCATTGGCTGCCGCTGTTTCATGGCAGCCTCGCCACCCTGTTTGACTATGTGCCAGATGCGGTTTTGTCGCTGTCTTATTCTCACGCTGAATCGATGGCGGCGCGGCACGACCAGATTGAAGAGTTTTATGACGCGCGGCGCGAGGCGCTGGGCAAGCAGAGTTTTGGGGCTGCACCCTATAAGCCGCTGAAGCCCGAACGACTTTATGTGCCCGAAGGCGAATGGCAGCAGTTGCTGGCGGATCGCACAGTTCTGGAAATCTCACCCTTTGAAAATCCATCACGTGATGCCATTTCCTTTTCCGGCAAGCAGGGGCGCAGCTTTGCGGCAGAGCGGGCGGAGGTGGATGGCAATGTTTATGATGCGGTTCGGCAGTATACTGAAGATTTACGCAAAGGCGGCAAGCGCGTTCTGATCAGCTGCTGGAGTGATGGTTCGGCGGAGCGTCTTTCTACCATTCTGCATGATCATGGTTTGGCGCCCTTGGTGATTGCAAAAACCTGGGCCGACGCGACCAAGCATGAAGTAGGCATTGTTTCGCTCATCGTGTTGCCGCTGGAACAGGGCTTTGACGCTCCAGAGCAAGCCATCATCTCCGAGCAGGACATTCTGGGCGACCGTTTGGTGCGGCGCGCGCGCAAGGCCAAGAAGGCAGCAGATTTCCTCACCGAATTATCGTCGCTTTCCCCCGGTGATTTGATGGTGCATGTGGATCACGGCATTGGCCGTTTTGAGGGCCTGCGCACCATTGAAGTGCAGGGTGCGCCGCATGATTGCCTGCTGCTGATTTATGCTGAAAATTCGCGGCTTTTCTTGCCGGTTGAAAATCTGGAATTGCTGTCTCGCTATGGCTCTGAGTCTGATGGTGTGCAGTTGGACCGCCTGGGCGGGGGCGCGTGGCAGGCGAAGAAGGCGAAACTCAAAGACCGTATTCGTGAAATTGCCGGGGACTTGATCAAGACGGCGGCGGCGCGTGAGTTGAAACCAGGCGATGTGCTGGCCCCACCTGAAGGCGCCTTTGATGAGTTCTGCGCCCGCTTCCCCTATGAGGAAACGGAAGATCAGCTTTCGGCCATCGAAGATGTGTTGGATGATTTGCAGAAGGGCCGCCCGATGGATCGCCTCGTTTGCGGCGATGTGGGCTTTGGTAAAACTGAAGTGGCACTGCGGGCTGCCTTTGTGGCGGCTTATGCGGGCAAGCAAGTGGCGGTGGTGGTGCCCACCACTTTGCTGGCCAGGCAGCATTACAAGAATTTTGTGGAGCGTTTTAAAGGCTTGCCGCTGCGCATTGCCCAGGCTTCGCGCCTTGTTGGCACCAAGGAACTAAAACTGGTGAAAGCTGGCATGGAAGATGGCAGCATTGACATCGTGATTGGCACGCATGCGCTGTTGGCCGACAGTGTGAAGTTCCGTGATCTCGGCTTGATGATCGTGGATGAAGAACAGCATTTTGGTGTGAAGCACAAGGAACGCTTGAAGGTGATGCGCGCCAATGTGCATGTGCTCACCCTCACCGCCACGCCAATCCCGCGCACCTTGCAGCTGGCGCTTTCTGGCGTGCGCGAAATGAGTTTGATTACCACACCGCCGCTGGACCGTTTAGCGGTGCGCACCTATATATCGCCGTTTGATCCGGTGATCATTCGCGAGCATTTGCTGCGCGAGCATTTCCGCGGCGGCCAGAGTTTCTATGTGGTGCCGCGCATTACAGATCTGGATGAGATTTCGGAATTTCTGCGTGAGGCAGTTCCCGAAATCAAGTTCCGCACAGCGCATGGCCGCATGTCGCCCACCGAGTTGGAAGACATTATGACCGGGTTTTATGACCGGGCCTTTGATGTGCTGCTGTCCACCACCATCGTGGAATCGGGGCTGGATATTTCCACCGCCAACACCATGATCATCCACCGTGCCGATATGTTTGGCTTGGCACAGCTTTATCAGTTGCGTGGCCGTGTGGGGCGTTCCAAGCAGCGGGCCTATGCGTTGCTCACCACCCAGCCCGCAAAGAAAATGACGGCGGATGCTGAGCGGCGCTTGAAGGTTTTACAGTCGCTCGATTCACTAGGTGCGGGCTTTAATCTGGCCAGCCATGATCTTGATATTCGTGGCTCGGGCAATTTGCTGGGTGAAGAGCAGCATGGCAATATTCGCGAAGTGGGCTTTGAGCTTTATCAGTCGATGCTGGAAGATGCCGTGGCTGCCATGCGTTCGGGCGGGGATGAACAGGCCGATGATGGTGCTTGGTCTCCTTCGATCAACATTGGAACGTCGGTTTTGATCCCGGAATCTTACGTTACGGATTTGCAAGCGCGGCTAGGGCTCTACCGTCGCCTCTCTGATATGCAAGAGCAGCAAGAATTGGATGGCTTTGCCGCCGAGTTGCATGACAGGTTTGGCCGCAAGCCCGAAGAAGTGGATCACCTGCTGGAAATCGTATCGATCAAGCTCTTGTGCCGCAAGGCCAATGTGGCCAAGGTGGATGCGGGGCCAAAGGGCGTAACGATTGAATTCCGCGGTGGTGTGTTTGCCAATCCAAGCGCTCTGGTACAATGGATCGGCGGGCAGGGCACTCTGGCGAAATTGCGGCCCGACATGAAACTGGTGCTGGCCCGTGATTGGGCCACCGCTGCTCAGCGCCTGAAAGGCACACGTCAGCTTATGCAGAATTTGGTGAAGCTGGCCTTCTGATGAGGAGTGCCACCATGATCAGCGGCAGGCCCCAGGCCAGCCATGCGTCGCAGGCGTAAAACAGATAGAAATAATGCCTGTCGCCAAAGCGGGCGAAAAGGCCAAGATAAACCCGAAAAAACACGGCACCTGAAGTCACGGCGGCCATCAAAATCATGCAGTTTTGATGGGCCTCGATCCGTCCGTGACGCACATGCCAAAGCCCCGCCGCCAGCAGTGCCAGCCAAACAACGGCCTGTGCAGCAAAACCGAGAGCAGAAACAGTCGTGACGGGCATGATGAGCGCGACAAAGGGGGCCGTTGCCCCCGCCACGAGAATGACCGCCGCAACGGGCCAGCCCAAGCGCTTGTGCAGGGGGGTGCCGCGAGACCAGATCATCAGCGGCACAAGCAATAACGCCAAGCCCCCCGTGGCCATGTGGATGGGGAAGATAAGCGGCAATAATTGCAACTTCACCGCCAGCGCTTCCGGGAAGTTTTCATTGTCAAAGGTTTCGGTGATGGCGCGCAAGCCTGTGTAAGTGACAAACAGCAAAACTGCGACTAGGATCAGGCGCAGGGGCCAGCGCAAACTTGCCATAATTTTTGGCGAAGTTTTGATGTTGAGGAACGCATTATGAAGCATGTAATTCATTACAAACAACTTATCGCGGTTTTTGGTATAGTCCTAGTGGGTTTTGGCCAAGCCAAGATAGCATGGGCTGCCGAGTCACACTTTTTTGGGCGTTGGACCGTGGCCGAAGATAAGCCCGCCTATAGTGCAAATGGCATGCCCTATAAGGCCGTGGATATTGCCCCATGTGGAAAAGACTTCTGCGGGGTGAGCGTAGAAGCTGATGGAAATTGTGGGGCAACTCTGTTTCGCTTTCTCACAATTCACGCCAACAATAACGAGATCACCGGCCACGGACGTTGGGGTAAAATCAAGAAAAAGATTACAATTGGTTACATAAAGGCCGGGCCTGATCCTGAATCCGTTTATCTCGGTCTGGGCGATGACAACATGGATTTGTCGGGCCGTGAAGGCTCTCTGCCGACATTTGAAGCCAATTATAAAAAAATTGGCGAAGCCCAATGTGAAGTCAATTGAGCACAGAAATTTCTGCTTCTGAAAAGATCACTGCGCTGATCTTCGAATTGGGGGATTGGCGCGGTGAGATGTTGGCTGATGTGCGCCGCCTCATTCATAACGTGGTGCCCGATATTGAAGAAACATGGAAATGGCGCGGCGTGCCTGTGTGGGAGAAGGGCGGCATCATTTGCACAGGTGAAACCTATAAACAGGTGGTAAAGCTGACTTTTGCCAAGGGTGCCAAGCTGGCAGACCCAAAAGGGTTGTTCAATGCAAGTCTTGAAGGCAATGCGCGCCGCGCCATTGATTTCCGCGAGGGCGACAAGGTGAATGAAAAGGCGTTCAAAGCATTGGTGCAAGAAGCTGTGAAGGCGAATGCTTTGTCTACTCCGCCGCGTTCTTGATCTGCTCGGCCAAGACCTCTGCATTCTGCGCGCCGACGACACCATATTTCTGGGCGATGATGAAGGTGGGAACGCCTGTTACGCCGACTTGCTGGGCTTGCATGGTTTCCTGAATCACAGCGTTTTTGTCTTGATCTGAGGCCAAAGCGGCAGCCACTTTTGCGCCATCCATGCCGTGGTTAGCTGCAACGCTGGCCAACACCTTATGGTCGCCCACATCAAGGCCCTGGTTCCAATAGGCCATGAAGAGGGCCTCCACGATCTCGCGCTGTTTGCCTTCAATCATGGCCCAACGGATCAGCCGGTGGGCATCCAGCGTGTTGGGTGTGCGGGTGATCTTGTCAAAT
>JAGWUY010000055.1 GCA_028868255.1 Alphaproteobacteria bacterium
GATCACATCTTGATCTTCAAGTGCGTCGATCTCGGCATTTTTGCCATAGATGCGTTGCAACTCGTCCTTCACAGGCTTGACCTTTTGCGAAGCGGCATAAGCATCCAATGCTTCACCAATCTTCTTACCCATGCCAGCACAGGCCCAACCCAAATGGGTTTCAAGGATCTGGCCCACATTCATGCGCGAAGGCACGCCAAGCGGATTGAGCACCACATCTACTGGTGTGCCGTCTTCCAGGTAAGGCATGTCCTCTTGCGGAACGATGCGAGATACAACACCCTTATTGCCGTGGCGGCCGGCCATCTTGTCGCCTGGCTGAATCTTGCGCTTTACGGCCACGAAGACTTTAACCATCTTCATCACGCCGGGCGGCAATTCATCACCGCGCTGCAATTTTTCAACCTTGTCCATAAAGCGGTTTTCGAGGCCCTTCTTCGACTCGTCATATTGCAGCTTCATGGCTTCAAGTTCGCCCATGGACTTTTCAGCGCCCAGAGCAATGTTCCACCATTGCGAACGTGGAATATCTTCCAAATTCTTTTCGGTGATCTTGCCATCCAGCTTGTGGCCGCGCGGGCCACCCGTGGCAACTTTGCCATGAAGGAAATCATGCAAGCGGCCATAAGCGTTGCGGTCGAGAATCGCGAGTTCGTCATCGCGGTCCTTGGCCAAACGTTCAATTTCTTCCCGTTCAATGGCCAAGGCGCGTTCGTCCTTGTCCACACCATGGCGGTTGAACACACGCACTTCAACAACGGTACCCGAAACGCCGGGGGGCAATCGCAGAGATGTGTCGCGCACATCCGAAGCCTTTTCACCGAAAATGGCGCGCAACAGTTTTTCTTCTGGCGTCATCGGGCTTTCACCCTTTGGTGTGATCTTGCCGCAGAGAATGTCACCGGGCTTCACTTCAGCACCGATGTAAACAATGCCAGCTTCATCAAGGTTCTTGAGAGACTCTTCACCAACGTTCGGAATATCGCGGGTGATTTCTTCTGGCCCAAGCTTGGTATCACGCGCCATCACATCGAATTCTTCAATGTGGATGGATGTGAACACGTCATCCTTTACGATGCGCTCAGACAGCAAAATAGAATCTTCGAAGTTGTAACCATTCCAAGGCATGAACGCCACAAGGCAGTTCTGGCCGAGAGCCAAATCGCCAAGTTCAGTCGATGGGCCGTCAGCAATAATGTCGCCAGCCTTCACGATGTCGCCAGTGCGCACCAAGGGACGCTGATTGATACAGGTCGATTGGTTTGAGCGCTGGAACTTGGCCAAGGTATAAATATCAACGCCTGGCTTTGAAGGATCAGTTTCTTCCGTGGCGCGGATCACGATGCGCTTGGCGTCAACCTGGTCAACGATGCCAGAACGACGCGCGGTGAACGCAGCACCAGAGTCACGGGCCACAACGCTTTCCATGCCCGTACCCACAAACGGCGCAGCAGAACGCACCAAAGGCACGGCCTGACGTTGCATGTTGGATCCCATCAAAGCGCGGTTGGCGTCGTCGTTTTCAAGAAACGGAATCAAAGCCGCAGCCACAGAAACGATCTGCTTTGGCGACACGTCCACAAAATCCACTTTGTCGGGTGTTACTTGCAGCACGTCACCATTGTGACGCACGATCACCAAATCATCAGTGAACTGCATGTCCTTGTTCAAGGCCACATTGGCTTGGGCGATGTAATGCTTCGATTCTTCAATGGCCGAAAGATATTTCACATCATCCGTCACCTTGCCGCCGGTTACCTTGCGGTACGGGGTTTCGATGAAGCCATATTTGTTCACCCGGGCATAGGTGGCCAGCGAGTTGATCAGACCAATATTTGGGCCTTCCGGCGTTTCAATCGGGCAGATGCGGCCATAATGCGTCGGGTGAACGTCGCGCACTTCAAAGCCCGCGCGTTCACGCGTTAGACCGCCAGGGCCCAAAGCTGAAAGGCGGCGCTTATGGGTAATTTCAGACAAAGGATTGGTCTGATCCATAAACTGTGAAAGTTGCGATGAACCAAAGAATTCACGCACAGCCGCAGCAGCCGGCTTGGCATTGATCAGGTCATGCGGCATCACGGTGTCAATATCAACCGATGACAAGCGTTCTTTGATGGCACGTTCCATACGAACCAGGCCGAGGCGATATTGATTTTCCATCAACTCACCAACCGAGCGAACGCGGCGGTTGCCGAGGTTGTCGATGTCGTCCACCTCACCCTTCGAGTCACGAAGATCGTGCAACACCTTGATAACTTGCAGAATATCGTCTTTCTGCAACACACGCATCGTGTCAGCAACATTCTGCTCAAGGCGCATGTTCATCTTCACGCGGCCAACGGCTGAAAGGTCATAACGCTCTTGATCAAAGAACAAGCCTTTGAACAAGGCTTCAGCGCCTTCACGTGTTGGGGGTTCGCCAGGGCGCATCACGCGGTAAATTTCAACCAGCGCCTGCTCATAGCTCTCAACCTTGTCCGCTTTCAGCGTGCTGCGGATATAGCCACCTGTGTTGATGTGGTCGATGTCCAACAGGTTCAGCGACTTGAAGCCGAATTCCTTCAGTTGGCCAAGCAGCTTTTCGGTGATTTCTTCGCCGGCTTCGGCATAGATTTCACCAGTCTGCTCATTCACCAACTCATCGGCGATATATTGACCAAACAGGTCTTCATCCTTGACCAGCAAATCCTTGGTGCCATCTTCGGCAATCTTGCGCGCAAGGCGCGGAGTGATCTTCTTGCCAGCTTCAACAACCACCTGCCCGGTCTTGGCATCGATCAAATCAACCAGCGGCTTGATGCCCTTGAAGCGATCAGCCGAGAACGGCATTTTCCAGCCTTCTTTGGTCTGGGTGTAGGTCACAGAATTATAGAAGTAATGCAAAATTTCTTCTGATTGCATGCCCAGCGCATAGAGCAGCGTGGTCACCGGCAGCTTGCGGCGGCGGTCAATGCGCGCGAAAATCAGATCTTTGGCATCAAATTCAAAATCCAACCATGAACCGCGATAAGGGATCACACGCGCAGCAAACAAGATCTTGCCGGAAGAGTGGCTCTTGCCCTTGTCATGGTCAAAGAACACGCCGGGTGAACGATGCATCTGGGACACGATCACACGCTCAGTACCATTCACAACGAAGGTGCCGTTCTTGGTCATAAGCGGAATGTCGCCCATGTAAACGTCTTGTTCCTTGATGTCTTTGACTGACTTGGCTTGTGTATCAGGATCGATTTCAAACACGATCAGACGAAGTGTCACCTTCAAAGGTGCAGCAAAGGTCATGCCGCGCTGTTGGCATTCATCAACGTCAAACTTGGGCTGCTCAAACTCATAACGCACGAATTCTAGAACCGCCTGGCCGGAGAAGTCGGCGATGGGGAACACTGACTTGAATACCGATTGCAGGCCCTCATTGGCGCGGCCGCCAACGGGTTCCTTCATTTGAAGGAACTGGTCATAAGATTCGCGCTGAACCTCGATGAGGTTCGGCATCTCAGCAACTTCGATTCCTTTACCGAAAACTTTGCGGATGCGCTTGCGGCCTGCAATGGTACGGGTGTCAGCCATGTGTTTTCCTGTCACTTTTGTTTTTGCGGGGCGAATACCCCAATAAAAAGCCTCTAAAACGGCTTGCATCAGGCCCTAATTCCGAGAACCTCATACAAGCCGTTCACAACTCAAACTTCACAATTCAACCATGGGAAGCAGACAAGACTGCCCGCCCCCCATGGCGAAATTGTGATTACTTCAACTCGACCTTGGCACCAGCCGCTTCGAGCTTCTTCTTCATGTCTTCAGCGTCTTTCTTGTTCACGCCTTCCTTCACAGCCTTAGGAGCGGCTTCAACCAGATCCTTGGCTTCTTTCAGGCCGAGGCCAGTGATGGCGCGCACTTCCTTGATCACTTCGATCTTCTTGTCGCCAGCGGCAGCAAGCATCACTGTGAACTCGGTCTTTTCTTCAACAGCAGCAGCAGCTGGGCCAGCGGCGGCAGCAGCAACTGGAGCAGCAGCAGAAACGCCCCACTTTTCTTCCAGCATCTTGGAAAGTTCAGCAGCCTGCATAACGGTCAGCGCTGACAGGTCTTCAACAATCTTGGCGAGATCAGCCATTTTAAATTCTCTCTTCTTTTAATCGGTTAAATACAACAATGAAAACGGGATAGCTTTCTCAAGCTTGCTCTTTGGTAGCATAGGCGTTCACAACACGTGCCAATTGGCCTGCCGGAGCCGCAACCACGCCCGCAATGCGGGTGGCCGGGGTCTGGATCATGCCAACAAGCTTTGCCCTCAACTGGTCGAGTGATGGCAATGCTGCGAGAGCCTTGACTGCATCAGCATTCAAGACCGACGTGCCGAGTGCGCCGCCGAGAAGAACGAACTTGTCGTTACCCTTGGCGAAATCAGCAGCGATCTTGGGTGCCGTAACCGGGTCGTCGCCGTAGGCCAACATGGTTGGACCTTCGAACAAATCTTTAATCCCAGCAGCGTCAGTGCCGTCCAGAGCGAGCTTGGTCAGGCTATTCTTTGCCACCTTAATGGTGGCACCCGCCGCAGCCATCTTGTTACGCAAGTCAAGGACTTGGTTCGCAGTCAGGCCTTTGTTGTGGGCCACAACAACCACGCCAGCTGTTTTAAACAGCTGGTTGAGTGTCGCGACGAGCTCTGTTTTTTCAGCTCTTTCCACTTGCTCTCTCCTTAAAAGCGTGCCGCTTGATTGCGAACACGCTGTTGGACCAACCGTTCAAACGCTACCACCTCGAATAAGGCAGTGTCGCCTGAGCGGCGCTCTTCTGCCTGTCCCCTGCCCTTGTGAAGCAGGTTGTTGAGGTCTCAACCGACGCAAGGCCTTTCGGCCAAAAATCTGTCTTGACTCCCATCTCATGCTGGCTCTTTCGATTAAGCATTGTGAGTTACCCCACGCCGCACCCGCAATCTCGGACAGGTACCCGCGATGCCTCTCGGCATCGGCGGGATTCGGTCAGAATGGCTCGATGCCATTCTGACCGAAATCTCTTGTTTAAGCCGTCAAGACGCTCAGGTCGATCTTCAACCCTGGGCCCATTGACGACGAAATCGAAACTTTCTTCACATAGGTGCCCTTGGCACCGGCTGGCTTTGCCTTGTTCACCGCATCAACGAATGCGCGGAAGTTTCCGGCAATCTGATCAACCGTGAATGAAGCCTTGCCAACGCCCGCCTGCACAATTCCGGCCTTTTCGACACGGAATTCAACTGCGCCACCCTTGGCAGCTGCAACAGCAGCAGTCACGTCCATGGTCACAGTGCCAACCTTGGGGTTTGGCATCATGTTGCGGGGGCCGAGAACCTTACCCAAACGACCAACCAAGCCCATCATGTCTGGCGTTGCAATGCAACGGTCAAAGTCCAATGTGCCCTTATTGACAATTTCAAACAGGTCTTCTGCGCCTACAATATCCGCACCGGCTTTCTTGGCTTCTTCAGCCTTGGCACCCTTGGCGAACACGGCCACGCGAACCTTGCGGCCCGAACCATTTGGCAGGTTGCACACGCCGCGAACCATCTGATCAGCGTGACGCGGGTCAACACCCAAATTCATCGCCACTTCGATGGTTTCATCAAACTTCGCATTGGCACGTTCTTTGATCAGCTTCACAGCATCTTCAATGCCATAGAATTTCGAGCGATCAAGCCCAGCCAGATTTTTTTCAATACGCTTAGCTTTTGCCATGATCTTAGCCCTCAACAACCAAGCCCATGGAACGGGCTGAACCTGCAATTTCCTTGGCAGCCGCATCGAGGTCACGAGAGTTCATGCCCTTGAGCTTCTGTTCGGCGATTTCACGGCACTGAGCCATGGTCACCTTGCCGGCAACAACCTTGCCAGGTTCCTTGGAACCAGCATTGATCTTGGCAGCCTTCTTCAAGAAATAAGAGGCTGGAGGAGCCTTCATTTCGAAGGTAAACGACTTGTCCTGATAGGCCGTGATCACGACGGGAACAGGCGAGCCCTGCTCCATCTTCTGCGTAGCCGCATTAAACGCCTTGCAGAACTCCATGATGTTCAGACCGCGTTGACCCAGTGCTGGGCCGATTGGGGGTGATGGGTTAGCTTGGCCTGCAGGAACCTGCAGCTTCACATAACCGACGATTTTCTTCGCCATATGTATCCCTCTTTCAAGGTTAGTGGTCAGGCTTTCAGGCCTCCCACGGGGTTAAAATTCCGCTCGCAAAAACGGCGGGCACTTACTTAACTTTCTCGACCTGCCCATATTCGAGTTCAACCGGCGTTGGCCGGCCGAAAATGCTCACAGCAACTTTGAGCCGTGCGCGTTCTTCATCAACTTCTTCAACTTGGCCGTTGAAGGAAGCAAATGGTCCATCGGCGACGCGAACTTGCTCGCCAACTTCAAACCGGATCGATGCTTTCGGACGCTCGACACCCTCAGCCACCTGGTTGAGAATGCGGTTCGCTTCAACATCAGAAATCGGAACTGGCTTTGAGCCTGCACCGAGAAAACCTGTGACTTTCGGCGTGTTCTTGATCAGATGGAACACTTCGTCGGTCAGATCAACCTTGGCCAACACATAGCCCGGAAAGAATCGGCGTTCGCTCTTGATGCGACGTCCGCGGCGAATTTCCACCACTTCTTCGGTCGGAACAATGACTTGCTCGAAGAATTCTTCCAGGTGCTTTTGCACAGCCTGTTCCTTGAGTGATTCCATCACCTTTTTTTCGAAATTCGAATAGGTGTGAATGATATACCAGCGTTTTGCCATAAAAATCCCGTAGTGCCTTGATTCTTCTAATTAAATACCAAACAGCACTTTTTCGACGCCCCATTTCAGGATGGCATCTGCGCCCAAGAAAAACAGGCTGGCAAAAATGACCATGATCACAACCATAATGGTAGAAACGACAAGTTCACGCCGTGTGGGCCAAGTCACCTTGCCCGCTTCAGCGCGTACATCTTGCACAAACCCTACAATATTGTTTTCGGCCATCGCGTATTCCTGTTTACGGAGCTTTTAGTCACACCATTGATATAACTCAATAATAAAACCAAAATGGCAGGGGCAGTAGGATTTGAACCCACGACCTGTGGTTTTGGAGACCACCGCTCTACCAACTGAGCTATACCCCTTCAAGCTCCGTGAAGGGAGCATCTATCGGGTGAGTCACTATATGTCAACCGCCCTGCCAATTTTAAAGAGGATTCAACCCCATATTCTCTTTACCTTACCATCACAACATGATCGCCATATTGTCCCAAAGCGAGGTCAGCGGTGAGCAAACGCATTCCTTCAGAAATTGCCTGCGCATTTAACAACCGATCAAAAGGGTCGGAGCGGATCATTGGCATCGCGGAAAGCGCTAGGATGTGACGCCCTTCAACTGATAACTCCAAATATCCAGTTGACAGTAAGCCTGCGCGAAACTGGGCAACATCGTAATTGAACTTGCCGCGCGCCATGCCACGTTTCAGAGCAATTTCCCAAAGACTGACAGCACTCACCCAGAGGTGATTGTCATTGGATGATATGATTTCAGCCGCCGTGTGCGATAATTTCGGGTTACCTTGCGCGGCCCAGATCAACAAGTGGGTATCGACAAGAAAGTTCACTTCTTGGGCGGCAAGTCTTGTGGGGGTTCAAGAGACCCACCATAAAACATCTCTTCAATTTCCTTTTGAAACATCGTGTCAAAATCATCAGGCATTTCAATTTGCCCTTTCATAAATCCTATCCGACGTTTGGCATCAGGGCACGGCTGTTCATAGGCTTCCACTTTCACCATCGGTTTGCCAGATTTTGCGATAATGAAAGGCTCACCCTTAACGGCCATCTCGATCAGCCGAGAAAGATGGGTCTTTGCCTCGTGAATGTTAAACGTCTTCATAAACTAAACTTAGTCCACTAAACTAAGCCTGTCAATTTGCTTCCACCACCACTGCCGTGCCATAGGCCAGCACCTCGGTAATCCCGTCCATAATCTCATTGGCATCATAGCGCATGGCAATGATGGCATTGGCCCCCATTTTCTGGGCATCAGAGGTAAGCAGGCTCAAAGCCTCCTGCCGCGCCTGCTCTGCCAGATTGGTGTAAACGGAGATATTGCCCCCAAAGATCGATTGGATGGCGCCTCCTATATTGCCAACAATGCTGCGCGACCGCACCGTAATGCCTCGTGCCAGACCCTTCACTTGCGTAACACGGTAGCCCGGAAGGTCATTTGTGGTGACAATAATCATGGCCAATTCTCCGCTGTTGAAAGTATTTCTAATGCCCATCACAAAACAAAAAAGGCGGCGCAATTAAGACGCCGCCTTCTTCAATCAGTATCGGAAAATTATTCCGAAATCTTAGCAACAACGCCGGCACCCACGGTGCGGCCACCTTCACGGATGGCAAAGCGCAGCTTTTCTTCCATGGCGATCGGCGTGATCAGCTCAACATCAAACGAGATGTTATCGCCAGGCATCACCATTTCCGTGCCAGCTGGCAAAGTCACAACACCGGTTACGTCCGTCGTGCGGAAGTAGAATTGCGGACGATAGTTGTTGAAGAATGGCGTATGACGACCACCCTCTTCCTTCGTCAGAATGTAAACCTCAGCCTTGAACTTCTTGTGCGGCTTCACAGAACCGGGCTTGCACAAAATCTGGCCACGTTCCACGCCTTCACGGTCAACACCGCGCAACAATGCGCCAATGTTGTCGCCAGCTTCACCGCTGTCCAGCAACTTGCGGAACATTTCAACGCCGGTCACCGTTGATTTCACAGTATCGCGGATACCGACGATTTCAACTTCTTCACCAACCTTCACAATGCCGCGTTCCACACGACCCGTCACAACCGTACCACGGCCCGAGATCGAGAACACATCTTCAATCGGCATCAGGAAGGGCAGATCCTTCGGACGATCTGGTTGTGGAATGTAATCATCAACAGTGGCCATCAGCTTCAAAATCGCATCGCGGCCAATCTCAGGCGTCTTGCCTTCGAGAGCGGCCAGAGCCGAACCACGGGTGATTGGAATATCATCGCCGGGGAACTGGTATGAGCTCAAGAGCTCGCGCACTTCCATTTCAACAAGATCCAACAATTCCGGATCGTCAACCATGTCTACCTTGTTCATAAACACAACAAGTGCTGGCACACCCACCTGACGGGCGAGCAGAATGTGTTCACGCGTCTGTGGCATCGGGCCGTCAGCAGCCGACACAACCAGAATGCCGCCATCCATCTGGGCCGCACCCGTGATCATGTTCTTCACATAGTCAGCGTGCCCTGGGCAATCAACATGCGCATAGTGGCGCTTGGCTGTCTGATATTCAACGTGGGCGGTATTGATCGTAATACCACGCGCCTTTTCTTCCGGCGCCTTGTCAATCTGGTCATAGGCCATAAACGTGGCCCCACCTGTCTCAGCCAAAATCTTGGTGATCGCAGCTGTCAGCGACGTCTTGCCATGGTCAACGTGGCCAATCGTGCCAATGTTGCAATGTGGCTTGTCGCGGTTAAATTTCTCTTTGGCCATGGCTTACTCCATCAATCCTAAAAATCTTAAGCGTATTTCTTTTTAACTTCGTCGGCTTCGTTCCGAGGAACTTGCTCGTAGTGATCAAACTGCATCGTGTAGGACGCACGGCCCTGAGACATCGAACGCAAGTTGTTAATGTAACCAAACATATTGGCCAATGGCACCATGGCATTCACAATCTGCGCATTGCCGCGCGAAGATGTGCCCATGATCTGGCCACGACGTGAGTTCAAGTCGCCGATCACACCACCGAGATATTCTTCTGGTGACGTCACTTCAACTTTCATCACAGGCTCCAGCAGAACTGCGCCAGCCTGTTCAAAGGCTTCGCGCATCGCTGCACGGGTTGCGATTTCGAAGGCAATCGCCGAAGAGTCAACATCATGGTAAGCACCGTCAACCAACGCCACCTTCATATCAACCACAGGGAAGCCGATCACCGGGCCGGAAGACAAAACAGAGTTCAAGCCCTTTTCAACGCCGGGGATATATTCCTTCGGAACCGAGCCGCCAACGATGCGGGCTTCGAACGAGTTGCCAGCACCCTTTTCTGCGGGTTCGATTTCAAGAATAACGCGGGCATATTGGCCCGTACCGCCGGTTTGCTTCTTGTGGGTGTAATCCTTGGTGATCTTGCGCGTGATCGCTTCACGGTAAGCAACCTGTGGAGCACCCACAGCCACTTCAACCTTGTGCGTGCGCTTCAAGATATCGACCTTAATGTCGAGGTGAAGTTCGCCCATGCCCTTGATTATGGTTTCGCCTGATTCAGAGTCAGTCGAAACACGGAAGGATGGGTCTTCAGCAGCCAGCTTGTACAAAGCCACAGCCATCTTTTCTTGGTCGGCCTTTGTCTTTGGCTCAACCTTCATTTCGATCACGGGCTCAGGGAATTCCATCTTTTCAAGAATCACAGGAGCAGAAGGGTCACACAGCGTATCACCAGTGCGGGTATCTTTGAGGCCTACAAGAGCAACAATGTCGCCAGCATGGGCTTCAGCAATTTCTTCGCGGTTATTAGCATGCATCAGAACCATGCGGCCAACACGCTCAGTCTTGTCGCGGGTCGAGTTGAGCAGCGATGTGCCCTTGCTCAACACGCCAGAATAGATGCGGCAGAAAGTCAGAATGCCATATTGATCATCCATCAACTTGAAAGCCAAGAGCGCTAAAGGCTCTTTATCGGATGAAGGACGTGTTGTTTCGCCACCGGTCTTCACATCAATGCCCTTAATGGCAGGACGATCCAGCGGAGAAGGCAGATAATCGCACACAGCGTCAAGCAATGGCTGCACGCCCTTGTTCTTGAAAGCAGAGCCACACAGAACGGGGAAGAATGATGAGTTCAACACGGCCTTGCGGATCAGCCTCTTGATGGTTTCATTTTCCATCTCAACACCGTTGAGATAGTCTTCCATCGCTTTGTCATCAAGCTCGGCGCAAGCTTCAATCATGTCAGCGCGGGCTTGCTTGGCAGCATCCAGCAAGTCAGCAGGAATATCTTCGTCGTGATACGTCGCACCAAGCTCTTCATTGTCCCAGACAACGGCTTTCATGCGAACGAGATCAATAATACCCTTAAAGGCAGCTTCAGAGCCGATCGGCAACTGAATAGGAACCGGGCGCGCACCCAAACGCTCCTTGATGTCTTTGATGCATTGTTCAAACGATGCACCAGTTTTATCCATCTTGTTGCAGAACACGATGCGCGGAACGGCGTATTTGTCGCCTTGGCGCCACACTGTTTCAGTCTGCGGTTCAACACCTTGGTTCGAGTCCAGCACGCACACTGCGCCATCAAGCACACGAAGCGAACGTTCAACTTCAATGGTGAAGTCCACGTGGCCTGGGGTGTCGATAATGTTCAGGCGCATGCCATTCCAGATTGTGGTGGTCGCGGCTGAGGTAATGGTAATGCCGCGCTCTTGTTCTTGCTCCATGAAATCCATGGTGGCAGCGCCATCATGCACTTCGCCAATCTTGTGCGACTTGCCTGAATAGAAAAGGATACGCTCGGTCGTCGTCGTCTTGCCGGCGTCGATATGCGCCATGATACCGAAGTTGCGGTAGTC
>JAGWUY010000317.1 GCA_028868255.1 Alphaproteobacteria bacterium
GAGCGCGGCTATCACACGCAAATCATGGCCCCTGGCATTAGCATGAAGCATTCCCTCATCTGGCCGGCCCGTGCCTTCATGGTCACCCCCACGGCGGGCGGCATTCGCATTGGTGGCACGGTGGAAATGGCGGGGCTGGATGCCGCACCTGATTATCGCCGCTCGAAAATCACCGTGAAGCGCGCCATGGAGGCGCTGCCCAATTTGAAGTGCGAGAACTTCACCGAATGGATGGGCCATCGCCCTGCCTTTCCAGACACGGTTCCGGTGATGTCTGCATCATCCAAAACCAATGGCCTGTTTTATGCGCTGGGCCATGGCCATTTGGGCCTCACCTATGCCGCCACCAATGCGCGGCTGATGGCGGATCTGATCACTGGTGCAACGCCACCACTCGATATGCGCCCCTACCGCATTGACCGATTTTAAAAGGCGAACATGAAACATCTGGACGGTCAAACAGTCTTAGTAACAGGTGCAACAGGCGCCATCGGCCAAGCTATTTGCAAGGCACTGGCGGCGGATGGAGCCAAAGTCATCATCCATTATGGCCGCAACCGTGCAGCTGCGGATACCCTGTTGGCCAGCATTGGCGGGAAAGGCCTTTGCATCGGCGCTGATCTTTCAACGCCACAGGGCGCCACACAGCTTTGGCAAGAGGCAGAAGACGCAGCAGGCACTATCACTGGTCTTGTTAACAATGCGGGCATCAGATCAGAGGTTGCGGTGCATGCCCCGCTTGAACAGTGGCAAGCCACGTGGGAGCGTGAGTTTCGCATCAATTTTTTTGCAGCGGTTGATCTTACCCGCGCTGCCATCCTGCATTTCAGAAAAATAGGTGGAGGCCGCATCATCAACATGGCCAGCCGTGCAGGCCAGCGTGGCTATGCGGCGAATGCCATGGCATATGGCGCATCCAAGGCAGCCCTCATCAACCTCACCAAATCAGTGGCGCAAAGCCACGGGGCAGAGGGCATTACAGCAGTGGCGATGGCCCCCGGATGGGTGCGCACGGAAATGGCGGAAACCTATATTGCGCAACATGGTGGGGCCGCAGCATTGGCAGGCATTCCCATCGGGGCCATGGCCACACCTGAAGAGGTGGGAGAGCTTGTTGCCTTTGCTTTCCGCCGCTCGCAAGCTTCGCTCAACGGGGCGGTGCTGGATGTGAATGGTGGCAGCTATTTGAGATAGGAGAAATCATGCGGTTCAAAAATAAAATTGTAGTGGTCACAGGTGGTGCAGGCGGCATTGGCACGGCCATTGGCAAACGCTTCGCGTCGGAGGGGGCCCACGTCATCATTACCGACGTGAATGCGGAAGGGGCAGAAGCCAGTGCGGCAGCAATCTGCGCTGAGGGTGGCAAAGCCCGCGCCTTTGCATCCAACATCGCAACGGCTGATGGCTGCAAAGCCATCATCACAGACGTGATGGCCAAGGAAGGCCGCATTGATGTGTTGTGCAACAATGCAGGCTTGATGCGCCGCGGCAACATCATGGCAATTTCAGAAGAAGATTGGCGCTTGTCTTTCGCGGTGAACATTGAAGCCATGTTCTACCTGTGCCGCGCAGCGATCCCCCACATGATCACCCAAGGTGGTGGAGCCATCGTCAACACAGCGTCGCAATGGGGCCTGCACCCGGCACCCGGTCATATTGCCTATAACGTCACCAAGGCGGCAGTGGCCAGTTTTACGCAAAATCTGGGGCGTGACTATGCCCCCCACAAAATCCGTGTGAATGCCGTGTGCCCTGGTGAAATTCACACGCCGATGCTGGAATCAGGTGTCAAACGCTCTGGCCGCACCATGGCCGATTTAGACAAGCTCGTTCCATTTGGCCGCGTGGGCAAGCCGGAGGAAGTGGCAGCCCTGGTGGCGTTTCTGGCATCTGATGAAGCGGCTTATATGTGCGGCTCGTTGATTGAAATCACAGGCGCGCAAGCTGTCGCATAGGAGGCTTGCATGTGGAACAACGCGATTGAAATTCTCAAAGTCCATTGCCAGGGTGAAGTGGGCAATGTGCTGGTTGCGGGCGCACCGCAAATTCCTGGTGCCACGTTGTTGGACAAGATGAACCACATCAACACCGTGGATGACAGCTTGCGCCGCTTTGTGACGTTGGAGCCGCGCGCCAATGTGGCCATGTCAGTCAATCTTCTGTTCCCGCCAACCTCGGCAAATGCCGATGCGGGTTTCATCGTGCTGCAAGCAGACCGTGCCCACCCCATGTCGGGCAGCAATTGCATTTGTGTGGTGACGGCGCTTTTGGAAACGGGCC
>JAGWUY010000318.1 GCA_028868255.1 Alphaproteobacteria bacterium
TGAATGGAAAGCCATTGGCGCGTGGCAATACCTTGTCATTGAAGGTCAGCGCCATGATTGTCTGCGGATGGAGCGCCGTTGGCATATCAAGACTAGTCCAGTATTCATCAGCGCATTTGAAACCCACATATTTGGCGGTTAAATCAGCGCCCACACGCTCAAGAAACAGCTTGAGAGGCACCCCGCCCCACTTGCCAATCATGCTCCAGCCTTCCACACAAATATGGCGGGTGATGGCGCTTTCTTGCGGCAGAGCGCGAAGTTGATCTAATGTCCAACTATCTTTTTTGGCAATCATGCCTGAGAGTTGCAGCTTATATGTGGCTTCATCAACTGTCGGCGCTTCATCTTCACCATAAAAGGCATTAAAGCGAAACGGATCCACCACATCAGCCTGCGTGTAAGTCGGCGCAAGGCGGTTAGAGTTGAACAGCGCGGCCTGCACGCCGTCATTCCATTCCGACATTTTATCAAGCACGCCGTCGATCACACCTGCACCATCATCCGGCGCACAGCCCGACAGCATCATCAGAGCTCCAAGCGAAAGCGATTGCTTCATGAAAACGCGCCGCTGAATGAGCTCCAGCCTAGGCTTATGTTCCGCAATCAACTGCTTGTTTTTAAACCACATGATTATTCTCCGCCTTGTTGCGCCATTTCCCAGTGATCATGGGAATGAGAGTGGAGGGTACAATGGCCACCAGTGCCAAATGCATCACAATGAAGGCACAGATTAACGTCATGCCGATGAAGTGAATGCGCCGTGCGCCTTCATAACCACCCATAAACCAACCCAAAGCTTGCAACTGCACAGGCTTCCAGATTTCAAACCCAGAAACAATGGTGACAATGATCACCAGCAGCACACCAATATAACTGGCCTTCTGCACTGAGTTATAATTCACATGGTCATGCGGCAACTTGAATCGCGCGGCTTTGATAAAATCAGAAGTCACAGAACGCGGTGTGACCGGAAAAAACCGCCGCTTGAAATGACCGGAAAAAAGGCCAATCAGCAGATACACCGCCAGATTGATCATCAGCAGCCACATGGCCGCAAAATGCCAGCGAATGCCTCCGCCCAACCAATCACCCAAAGTGGCCCAAGCCGGAAAAGCCCAACCATCGGACCAAAACTGCGTGGCGTTATAGATCTGCCAGCCGCTCAAAACCATCATCACAATAGCTATCGCATTGAGCCAATGGAAAACGCGAACGCTAAGACGGTGAATTTTAATAGATGATTTATCTTGCATGGCGATGAACTCCAAGCATTGAGTCTTCGCCCAAAACCTTCGTCGGAGCAAATCAACTCCAATCACAAAAACATGATCTAAGGCGGCAGAGGGATGAACTCTTTCTCATCACCGGGAACGATGTCAAAGCGCGCCCGCTTCCAATCATCTTTGGCCGCTTCAATCTTCTCGCGCGAACTGGCCACAAAGTTCCACCACACATAACGCGGTCCATCCATCGGCTCGCCACCGAGCAACACAAACCGCGCACCCGTCGAAGATGAAATGATAATCGGATCGCGCGGATGAAACACCAGCAAGCGCCCCGCTTCAAAACGGTCGCCCGCCACCTCCACTGATCCTTCTACAACATAGATACCCCGTTCTTCATGCTCCACTGGCAGTGGCAAACGCGCACCTGCCTGCAACATCACTTCACCATAGAACAAATCGGAATGCGTTTTCACTGGCGAAGTGGCACCATACATTCGGCCCGCAATCAAATTCAAGCTCACACCACCATCCTCAATTCGTGGCAACGCCTTAGCACCGACATGTTCGAACCCTGGCGCGGTCTCTTCAAATTTCTTAGGCAGCGCCACCCAGCTTTGAATGCCATAAATCTGCCGGTCGTGCAGCCGGTCTGGCGCAGGTGAGCGCTCGGAATGCACGATGCCTTTGCCCGCCGTCATCCAGTTCAACTCACCGGGCTTGATTGCCTGATCATAACCCAAACTATCCTTGTGCTGGATCACGCCATCAAACACCCAAGACACAGTGGAAAGGCCTATATGCGGGTGCGGACGCACATCCATGCCCTGCCCCGCTTTCAAAATCGCTGGGCCAAATTGGTCAAAGAAAATAAATGGCCCCACCATTTGTTTTTGTGCAGACGGAAGCGCTCGCCGCACTTCAAAATCACCAATGTCACGCGCCCTTGGCACGATCACCGTTTCGATGGCATCAGCCGCCGCCACATCGCCGGGCAAAGGATCAGGAATGTGAAGAAGAGTCATTTGAGAGCCGCCTTCACCAACGGCAG
>JAGWUY010000319.1 GCA_028868255.1 Alphaproteobacteria bacterium
TAAATGGTGAGCAACAGGATTGGCGCATAGAGAATGCCAAGGCAAATATAAGCAACAGTCTTGAAGCCGGACTGTGCTTTGAGATCGAGCGATGAGGCGGGCTTAGCCATGTTTGATGCCTCCCGTTGTGTTGCGCACATAGTAATAAAGCGCCACCATCACTACTGCCATCAAGATCAAAGCCTGAGCCGAACCCAAGGGCCAGTTGCGGCCCGAGCCGAATTGTTGCGCAATCAAGTCGCCAATCATCAAATGCGTGCCTCCACCCAAGATCAATGGTGTTACATATGACCCCAGCGTGGGGATGAACACCAACAAGCAACCCGCAATAATCCCCGGCAACGAAAGAGGAATGATCACCTTCCACAACACCTTGCGCTGCGTTGCATAGAGATCATAGCCCGCCTCCACCAACCGGAAATCCAATTTCTCAAGGCTGGAATAGAGCGGCAGAACCATGAAAGGCAGATAAGAATAAAGCAACCCCAGCATGATCGCGAAATCAGTGTAGAGCATCGTGATGGGCTTATCGATAATTTTTGCCCACATCAAAACGCCATTGATCAAACCCTGATCACGAATAATCAGCATGATGGCCAAGGTGCGCACCAGAAGATTGGACCAAAAAGGAATGGTGATCAAAAGCACCCACCAATTGCGCTGCGCCGGCGGCCTTGTAGCCATAAAATAGGCCGTTGGGAAGCCAACCAGAAGGCAGATCACAGTCGTTACAATCGCATAGACCAGAGACCGAAAATAGATGATCAGATAGTCAGGCACAAATTGCAGCGTGTCGTCGAAAATATCTTTCTGAAACAAAAAATAAACATAAGCATCTGTGGTGAAATGAGGCTCAACCCCACCAAACGCCGCAGGCTTCATAAAGGAATAAACCACGATAATAAAAAGCGGAAGAACGCCGAAAATGGTGATGAAAATCACCGCCGGCATCGCCAGCCAGCGATTGCGGTTCATCACATCTTTTTCATTGGCGGCGGCAATTTCAGCCGCGGTCATGGCAGGTGCTGTCATGGTCAATCCCTCAAAATCCGCGCTGTGCCTTCATCAATGGCCACACCCACCTTGGAACCTGCTTCGAATGCTGGTTTTGCTCCACCTTCATTTTGCTGGCGCACCATGAATTGCGTGCCATCGTCAAGTTTCACATGATAATGCGTATCGGTGCCGAAATAGACCGCATTTTCAAGCACACCAGAAAGCTGCCCCTTTTTGGGCGCACAAAGGTTTGAATGTTCAGGCCGCACCACCACGGTCACCTTGCCTGACTTTGCTGCATCTTCACCAGCGGCAGCGGCAATTTCCGGCCCGCAATCTAGCTTCACTTTGGAAACGCCTTTGGCAGTGCTTTTCACGTTGCCACTGAGAAAATTGGTTTCGCCAATAAAGTCCGCTACAAAACGCACGGCGGGGCGGTCATAAATATCACGCGGGCTGCCCACTTGCAAAATATTGCCCTTGCTCATCACGGCAATGCGGTCACTCATGGTCAAGGCTTCTTCCTGATCATGGGTCACGAAAATAAAGGTAATGCCGGTTTCTGTTTGCAAGCGTTTGAGTTCAATTTGCATGTCTTTGCGCAGCTTATAGTCAAGCGCAGACAAGGGCTCATCCAACAACAACACCTTTGGCTTTGGTGCCAAGGCGCGAGCCAAGGCCACGCGCTGTTGCTGGCCACCTGAAATCTGGCTGGTGCGCCGATCCTTCATCGGTTCCATACGCACGAGCTTAAGCATTTCTGCAACACGCGCTTTGATTTCATCCCGCGGCTTGCCCTGCATTTCCAGACCAAAGCCAATGTTTTGTGCCACCGTCATGTGTGGGAACAAGGCATAGCTCTGGAACACGGTGTTCACCGGGCGCTTGTAGGGTGGAAGCACAGCGATGTCTTCGCCATAAAGCATGATTTGGCCATCAGTGGGAAAATCAAATCCGGCTATCAACCTGAGAAGAGTTGTTTTGCCGCAGCCCGAAGGTCCGAGCAACGTAAAGAATTCGTTTTCTTGTATCGAAACTGAAACATTGTCCAAAGCGGCAAATGGGGCCTGCCCCGGTGTTTGAAAAACGCGGCTGACACCACGCACATCAATGGCGATTTTTGAATTGCTCAATCTTTGCTCTCCGGCATTTCCCCTGTTGGGGTATCCTAGAACGCAAATTCACCCCGCCACAAGAGGATTTGTTTCAAATTGTTGCATTAAACCGACATGCCGCCATCAATGGTAAATGTCTGACCCGTGACGAAGGCCGCCTC
>JAGWUY010000320.1 GCA_028868255.1 Alphaproteobacteria bacterium
AAGTGATGCAAGCCGACCGATCGCAACGGCTGAGCGGGCTGGGGAATGGATTGGCTTTGGGGGGATGAATCGCTTAGGGTTGTTGCAGAAAGCTGGAATATTTTATGTTCGATGATCGTGCCTCATTTTTAAGTAGAACCTATCTGCAGTCCATGTTGGATTTTCAGTTTAGGGATTATCTCGCCTCAGGCCGCGATGAGGAAGTTCTTAGTGCTCTGAAGACTTGGCATGGTCGAAACAAGGCTATGACAGAAACACAGGCTGAACAGGGATTTATCGAAGCTTTTTTTGTAAAACTCTGGGGCCATGGCGTGTCAGGCGTGGGCCACCCCGAAAATCACACCATTTACCCGAAATACCCCGTGGAACGGGGTGGTGCAGGCGGAAACAAAGGCGCGGCAGATTTGGCCTTAGGCTGGTTTCGCGGTGGGGATGATGCGGTTCCCCAAGTTTTGTGTGAGTTCAAGGATATTCGATCGAAATTAGACTTAAAGCAGAATCGCAAAGGTGCGAACATGTCGCCCACCGAGCAATGCCTTAACTATCTGCGGGCAGCGCGGCGCAACACATGGGGTAATGTGCCAGTGCAGCCGTGGTGGGGCCTTGTTACGGACATGAACGAGTTCAGGCTCTATTGGTGGGATTCAGCGCCACAGGCTTTCATGCGTTTCACTATCAGTACTAAGAAAGACCTGTTTGAGAACTACGATCTTCTGAGTGACGGAAAAGACGCGCAGTTTGATCGTTTCTTGTTCACCGAGCTGTTGCACCGTGACTCGTTGTTGTCAGTTTCTGGCAAACCCGAACTCTTGCGCGAGGTCGAACGACAAGGCCAACGTGAACACAAAATTGAAGAAGAATTTTACGACCACTACAAGGATTTCCGCGACCGACTTTTCGATACACTAAAGCTTTACAACAAGAATTTCCCCGGCACACAAACGGAGCTGCTCCGCATTTCGCAGCGCTTGTTGGATCGGTTTATCTTTGCGTTTTATTGCGAGGATATGGGGGAACGTATGTTGTTTCCGCCGCAATTCATCAAAGATGAATTAATGGATCGCAGCCGCAAGGCCTATTACGAAACGGACGGCAATGATATTTGGGAGTTTATGAAACGCCTTTTCAGTTTCATGAACACTGGTGGGAAATTTGGCCAGCAGGCGGTGCCGTTGATCAATGGCGGCTTGTTTGCCGACAATCCGCTGATCGATAATTTGGTGATCCCCAATTTTATTTTTGCGGCTGCTAGCCAGGGCGCAAATGAAGCTTCGATTTTGAAAGACAAAAGGACGCTTTTGTTTCTCTCAGCCTATTACAACTACGCTGCCAAGAGTGATGCTACACAAAGCCTGACGCTTTACACGCTGGGGCGCATTTTTGAACAATCCATCACGGAGCTTGAATATCGGGTTGGCGAAATTGAAGGCCGCGACACCATTGCCAAGCTTTCCAAGCGCAAGCGTGACGGTGTTTATTATACGCCCGAATGGGTGGTGAATTATCTGGTGAAAGAAACCATGGGGCCATGGTTTGTGGAAGCCCGTGAAAAGGCGGGTTGGATTGAAAATGAAGTTGCACCAACCGCACAAGTGATCAACAGCTATTTGGCAAAACTGCGCGCCATCAAAGTGATTGACCCTGCTTGCGGTTCTGGCGCTTTTTTGATTTCCGCATTCCGTAAACTGTTGGAAGAGCGCAAGCTGGTTGCCGAACTTATGCAGCAACTGGCCTTGAAAGATGCCGAGGGCATTGGCACGGACGAAGCGTTGATCATTGCCGATATTTTGAAGCACAATCTGTTTGGTGTGGACATTAACCCGGCATCAGTGGAGATTGCCAAACTGGCCTTGTGGCTGCATTCGGCACGGGCCAGAGCGCCGCTTTCAGCACTGGATGGCAACATTGTGTGTGGCAACAGCTTGGTGGCCAGTGATTTCTGGTTGATGAAGCCGCAAACACCTGAACTTGTGGCGCGGGTGAACCCCTTTGACTGGGAAGACAAATTTGATGAAGGCAGCTTTGACATTGTGCTGGGCAACCCGCCCTATGTGAAGCTGCAAAACCTGATGAAGGTAGACAAGGACACTGTGGCCTATCTCAAGGCCCAGCGCCCCACCGGCACCTATGAAAGCACGCAGACGGGCAATTTTGATCTCTACCTGCCCTTCATCGAAAAGGGACTGCGCCTGCTGCGCGAGGGCGGGCGCATGGCCTATATCGCGCCCAGCCTGTGGACGGTGAATGAATATGGCGAA
>JAGWUY010000321.1 GCA_028868255.1 Alphaproteobacteria bacterium
GACACATGCGTGCCACCACACAGTTCCAGCGAATAGATGGGTCTGGCATGGTCAGCGCCATTGCGGCCCATGGAAACCACGCGCACTTCATCACCATATTTTTCACCAAACAATGCCATGGCACCTTCAGCAATGGCCGCATCGACTGACAAAAGACGTGTACTCACAGCATCATTCTGCAGGATCATTAAATTGGCAATGTCTTCCGTCTGGCGGATTTCCTCGGCGCTCATGCCCTTGGTATGGGAAAAATCAAATCGAAGCCGTCCTGGCTCCACCAAGGAGCCTTTTTGGGCCACGTGCGTTCCCAAAACACGGCGCAACGCTTCATGCAACAAGTGGGTGGCCGAGTGATGCATCCGGTTGCCACTGCGGCGCGCGTGATCAACTTGCAGCTCGACGGCGACCCCAGGCTTGAACGCACCTTTTTCGACATGCCCCAAATGCACAAACACATCGCCCAAGCGCTTTTGCGTATCCGTCACCTTGAAGGTTGAACCATCGGCGGCGCGGATCACGCCATGATCGCCCGTCTGTCCGCCAGATTCGGCATAGAATGGTGTTTGGTTCACAATGATGGCGCCGTTCATGCCCGTTTTCAGTTCAGGCACATCTTTGCCGTCACTGGTCAAGGCCATCACTTCGCCTTCAGCTGTTTCAGTGTCATAACCCAAAAACTCGGTGCCGCCCACGCGTTCCCGAATTTCAAACCACACTGTTTCGGTTTTCGCCTCGCCAGAGCCCTTCCATGCGGCACGGGCCTCGGCCTTCTGCTTAGCCATGGCCACAGCAAATGCAGAGGTATCCACTGTGATCTCGCGTGAGCGCAAAGCATCCTGTGTCAGGTCGAGCGGAAAACCATATGTATCATAAAGCTTGAACGCGGTGTCACCAGAAAACACTTGGCCCTTGCCAAGGGTGGATGATTCTTCATCCAACAGTTTAAGGCCACGCTGCAACGTATTGCGGAAGCGGGTTTCTTCCAGCTTCAAGGTTTCTTCAATCATCGGCTGGGCGCGTGACAATTCGGGATATGCCGCCCCCATTTCACGCACCAGTGCAGGCACCAGTTTAAACATCAAAGGTTCACGGCAGCCTAAAAGTTCAGCATGGCGCATCGCGCGGCGCATGATGCGGCGCAGCACATAACCTCGGCCTTCATTAGAGGGCAAAACCCCATCTGCGATCAAGAAGGATGAAGCCCGAAGATGGTCAGCAATCACGCGGTTCGAGGCCTTGGTCTTGCCTTCAGCCGCCACGCCCGTGTTCTCGACGATGTTGCTGATCAAGGCGCGGAACAAATCAGTTTCATAATTGTCGTGCGTGCCCTGCAGCACGGCCGAAATGCGCTCTAGCCCCATGCCTGTATCAATTGAAGGCTTGGGCAGTGATACACGCACATCCTTGCTCTGCTGTTCAAATTGCATAAACACCAGATTCCAGATTTCAATGAAGCGGTCACCATCAGCTTCGGGTGAGCCGGGCGGGCCACCCCAAATTTTGTCGCCATGATCATAGAAAATTTCAGAGCACGGCCCGCAAGGGCCCGTGTCACCCATGGCCCAGAAATTATCAGATGTTGGAATGCGAATGATGCGGCTATCCGGCAGGCCGGCAATTTTTTTCCACAGCGCGTGCGCTTCATCATCTTCGTGGAAAACAGTCACCGTCAACTTGTCTTTGGGCAGACCATATTCCTTGGTGACCAGTGTCCAGGCCCATTCAATCGCATTGGGCTTGAAATAGTCTCCGAACGAAAAATTGCCCAACATTTCAAAGAATGTGTGGTGGCGTGCCGTATAGCCCACATTATCAAGGTCATTGTGCTTGCCGCCGGCACGCACACATTTTTGCGCGGTGGTGGCGCGGCTATAGGGGCGCTTTTCAGCACCCGTAAATACGTTCTTGAACTGCACCATGCCTGAATTGGCGAACATCAATGTGGGGTCATTGCGCGGCACGAGCGAGGATGAAGGCACAATCTCATGGCCCTGCTTTTTAAAGAAGTCCAAGAATGTCGAACGAATTTGCGCCAAGCCCGTCATGTGTCTTCCAATACAAATGGAGGGAAAATTCCCCGTGAGTTTGCGGCGCTGTTTAAGACTTCACACTGGAACTGTCCACAATTTCGTGAAGTTTGGGACCAGCAACACAGCGAAAAAAAAAGTCCCCGGGGGCGAACCGGGGACTTGGATCAACCTGACTTTTGACCAATCGTCAAAAGTCGGACAAGTTGATCAACAATAATAGAC
>JAGWUY010000322.1 GCA_028868255.1 Alphaproteobacteria bacterium
GCATTGACAAACAGCGATTCCGATTGCCCCAAATGTGACTCCCAATCCCCACCGCCAATTTTATCCGCAATCAGCTTATCCGCTGTGGCCGCATCAGGAATGCGCAACAGTGCTTCGGCCAAACACATCAGCACCACACCCTCTTGAGACGAGAGCGAATACTCCTGCATGAAGGCATCGATTGACCCCTGCGCATTCCGGTTTTGGCGCACACCCTCAACCAGCTTCGAGGCCTGCGCAAACACCCGCACATCATCAGCATCAGAAAGTTTTGCTTGCGCCGCCAACTGGCGCACCAGCATGGTCTCATCGGCGAAAAGCGCGGCATCAATGTCATTGCGACTAAGGGTGGCAATCATGGCAAGCTCCTGAAAATAATGGCGCATAGTATCAAACTGAGAAATTGAATTTTCACTTCATTTGAACCTAGAAAGAGTGATAAACTCTGTTCCAAACAACCAGAATAGAGATAAAACATGAAATCGCCAGCAGTCGCAGCCGATCTCGATAGAACCGATTTCCAGATTCTGAAGCATTTGCAATCAGATGGCCGCATGTCGGTGGTGGAACTTTCAAAACGAGTCAGCCTCTCCCCCACGCCTTGCACCCAGCGCATTAAAAGGCTGGAACAAATGGGTGTGATCACCGGTTATCATGCCAGGCTTTCACCCGGCGCATTGGGCCAAGGGCTGGGCGTGTTTGTGACAGTAAAACTGCGCGGCACCGACGAACCTACTTTGGAAAAATTCAATGCTGCGGTAAAACCCGTGAAACAGATTCTGGAATGCCACATGGTGGGCGGCGGCTTTGATTATCTGTTGAAAATTCGGGTGCGAGATATGGGTGAATACCGCGAGATTTTGGGCGGCGTGATTGGCGCATTGCCGATGGTGGAAGGCACGCATTCATATTTTGTCATGGAAGATGTGAAAGAAAGCCCGCTCCTGCCCCTTGCTCAACCAAAGGCCCCTGCCAAATGACTGTAAAGATCGTCCGCAACGTTGCCTCTCTGCGCCGCGAAATTTCCCAATGGAAAATTCAGGGCC
This sequence comes from Alphaproteobacteria bacterium, assembly GCA_028868255.1. GTDB lineage: Bacteria > Pseudomonadota > Alphaproteobacteria > Rhizobiales > Aestuariivirgaceae > Aestuariivirga. The sequence goes on from JAGWUY010000322.1 coordinate 1,047, forward strand.
TCACCATCGCCGTGGTGCCCACCATGGGCGCGCTGCATGAAGGCCATTTGGATTTGGTGCGCGAAGGCTTCAAACACGCCGACCGCGTGGTGGTGACCATTTTTGTGAACCCCAAGCAATTCGGCGTGAACGAAGATCTCAGCCGCTACCCGCGCGATGAAGAAGGCGATATTGAAAAACTGGCGGCCGAAAATGTGCCAATGATCTATGCGCCAACGCCTGACAGCATTTACCCGCCGGGCTTTTCATCGAGCGTGCATATGGAAGGCCCCGCTATGGCCGGGCTTGAAGATAAATTCCGCCCCCATTTTTTTGATGGCGTGGCCACCGTCGTTTCAAAGCTGTTCATCCAGACGGGCGCGAACTACGCCATGTTTGGCGAAAAGGATTATCAGCAATTGCAGGTCGTCACCCGCATGGCGAAAGATTTGGATATCCCCATTGAGGTGGTGGGCTGCCAAACGAGGAGAGAGGAGGATGGCTTGGCGATGTCGTCCCGCAACCGCTATCTCTCCAAAACCGAGCGCCAGCAGGCCACAGCGATTTACAAAAACCTGATGCAGGCTGCTGAGAAAATCCGCTCAGGTGTAAACCAACAAACCGCCACCCGCGCCGCCTCTCGCTCGCTCACCACACTGGGCTTCAAAGTGGATTACGTCACCGCCCGCAACGCCGAAACCTTGGCCGTGCCGCAAGACGAAGGCGAACCCCTGCGCCTCATCGCCGCCGCCTGGCTGGGCAAGACAAGGCTGATTGATAATATTGGGGTGTGATGGGAATTGTTCAAAATCATCAAACATCATTTGAAAGCAATAATTCAACAACGCTTATAAGCGTAGCCATTTTCGCCTTGTTTAAGTAATTTCCTGTCGCGCAGGATTGTAGCCTTTGGGCGGTGTTTGCTTGCACAAATTTTAGAGAAACTTTCACGCAAGTCATCAGTATATTCAATATCGATAACTTGATCTCCATACACATCAACATATGCTTTGCACGAGTCCCAACGGTAGCATTCTTCAGCAATTGCAAACGCGAATCCAATTTCATCTCGGCCCTGAGTGCCGAGTTCTGAAAGGTTCTTTTGCGCGGCGAACATTCCGAATTTCTTTGATGCACTAACCAACATCTTGGCAAAGGCAATCATGTTTGCCTTACTCAAATATCCCTGTGAACGGGTGTAAGAATCGAGATTATCATACTCGAC
>JAGWUY010000056.1 GCA_028868255.1 Alphaproteobacteria bacterium
GATGTATTCTTTGTCATAGTGCGCCTCACAACCTATACCAATAAATGGTATTAGACTTCCAGACTAAAATCAACTGCTGGAATTTGTGGTTCATCTGCTCTAACAAGCCATTAAATCAGATTCTGAGGAGCGCTCATCATGGCCAAAGCCGCAACAAAAAAATCACCTGCGAAAGCACAAAAGCACAAGATTGCCTTGCTCACCGCTGGCGGCTTGGCCCCATGCCTCTCGGCCTCCATCGGCTATCTGATTGCGGATTATACCAAGTGCATGCCAAAGGCTGAAATCATCGGTTATCGCAATGGCTATATGGGTTTGCTCAAAGGCTGGTCGGTCAAGGTAACGGCCCGCACGCGCAAAGATGCTTTAATTCTCACCCAACATGGCGGAAGCCCCATCGGCAATTCGCGTGTGAAGCTGACAAACGTGAAAGACTGCATCAAGCGCGGACTGGTGCAAGAGGGGCAAGACCCGCTGCACGTTGCGGCCGAACAACTGGTGAAAGACGGCATCACCATTCTCCACACCATCGGCGGCGATGACACCAACACCACGGCAGCAGACCTTGCGGCTTATCTTGCCACCAACAATTACAATCTTACTGTTGTGGGCATGCCCAAGACGATTGACAATGACGTGATCCCCATCCGCCAAACGTTGGGAGCAGTTACTGCCGCAGAGCAGGGTGCGATCTATTTTGAAAACGCCATCAATGAGCAATCCACCAACCCGCGCATGTTGTTAATCCATGAAGTGATGGGCCGCAACTGCGGCTGGCTCACCGCTGCCACTGCCGATGCTTATCGCAAGCGCCTGAAGAAAATGAAGTTCGTGCCAGAGTTCAATCTCTCCATGGCGCACAAGGATATTGACGCGGTTTACCTGCCAGAAGTCGCAATCGACTTGGAAGCGGAAGCCAAGCGCCTGTTGAAGCGCATGGACGATAAAGATTGCGTGACAATTTTCCTCAGCGAAGGTGCAGGCATTGAAGACATCGTGGCCGAAATGCGCGCGCGTGGCGAAGAACCAGAACGCGATGCCTTCGGCCATGTGAAGATCGACAAAATTAACCCAGGAGCGTGGTTCGCCAAGCGCTTCGCCGACATGGTGAAGGCTGAAAAAGTGCTAGTGCAAAAAACCGGCTACATGGCCCGCTCGGCCCGCGCCAACAAGGAAGATTTGGCTTTAATCAAACTTATGGCCGCTGAAGCCGTGAAAAGCGCGCTCAAAGGCGTGTCAGGCGTGATCGGCCATGACGAAGGCAAAAAAGGCCAACTCCGTGCCATCGAATTTCCAAGAATCAAAGGCGGCAAGGCCTTTGACACCAAACAAAAATGGTTCGGCGACCTCCTCAAAGACATCGGCCAACCCAAGGGCAAGGCGCAGGTGGTGGGGCATTAGCCGCCCCGCACATTATTATCGGAGAGTGATGTGGCGCACCTAAAAATTGATTACATCGAATTTTCCAGCGGTAAGATTTCAGCCACCACAGAGTTTTTCGGCAAAGCTTTTGGCTGGACATTTGTTGATTATGGCCCTGAATATCAAGCCCTCGCCAATGCCGGCATTGATGGCGGGGTGGACGGCACGGCCCAAGGCCCAGCGGGCATGGCTTTGGTGATTTTGAAAGCGGAGAATCTCGAAGCCGCGGAGAAACAGGTGCTGACCGCAGGCGGCACGATCACCAAGCCCATCTTCACATTCCCCGGCGGGCGGCGCTTTCATTTTCGAGAGCCCAGTGGTGTAGAAATTGCAGTCTGGTCAGAAACCTGAAATATTCATCGGCAACACAAAACCTGTGATACATTCTTCGCGCCATGCATGAATTAATCACCCCAGCGCAAATGTATCAGATGGATACCGCCGCGATTGCCAGCGGCATCACGCTTGAACTGCTGATCGATAGAGCAGGCCGCGCCGTGGCTGAAGAAATCACACGCCGTTTTGGCGCACGTAAAACAGTGGTGCTGTGTGGCCCCGGAAACAAGGGAAGAGACGGCGCAGCCGCTGCCGAATGTCTGAAAAACTGGGGCTGGCCCATCACAATCTCGAACAACATCAAGGGCGCGGAACTGATCATTGATGCGCTCTATGGCGCGGGCCTGAACCGCGAATTTCCGCAAACGCTGGCCGATCAAATCAATGCAGCAGGCGTGCCCGTGGTGTCGATCGATCTGCCTTCAGGCCTTGATGGCGTGAGCGGCCACCCCCGCGGGGCCTGCGTGCAAGCCGCCCTCACCATCACCTTCATGCGCAAGAAGTTGGGGCATGTGCTGCTGCCCGGCCGCAACCTGTGTGGCGAAGTTGTGGTGCGTGATATTGGTATTCCTGAATCTATCATCGCAGACTTGGGCGTATCCACCTTCGAAAACACAAAACAAAATTTACCTTCTGCCAGCACATCGGGCCACAAATTTGGGCGCGGCCATGCCGTTATTGTTTCGGGCAATGCACTGCAAACCGGGGCTTCGCGACTCGCGGCCTCTGCCGCGCTGAAAATCGGGGCAGGGCTGGTCACCATTCTGGGCGAACGTGAAGCATTGCAAGTTCAGGCCACCCACCTCACCTCCATCATGCTGCGCGAATGCACGTCGCCCAAGGATTTGAAATTGGTGTTGGATGACAAGCGCATCAACGCCCTGTGCATCGGCCCCGCCGCTGGTGTCGGCAACGCCACCAAACAAAACGTCAAAGTCACGCTGGCCTCAGGCGTTGCAACGGTGCTGGATGCAGATGCGCTCACCTCTTGCGCCAACACACCCACACAACTCTTTGATTGGATTCAGAAAAATCCAATACGCGCAGTTGTAATGGCTCCCCATGAGGGCGAATTTGCGCGTCTTTTCAAAGATATAGCGCACTCCTCTGTGTCAAAGCTTGAGAAAGCCCGCACCGCGGCCAAGCGCTCCGGCGCCACCGTAATCCTGAAGGGTGCAGATACTGTCATCGCCGCCCCGAATGGCCACGCCAAGATCAACTCCAATGCCCCACCCAGTTTGGCTACAGCCGGCAGCGGCGACGTGCTGGCTGGCCTCGCCACGGGGCTTTTGGCCCAAGGCATGAGTGGTTTTGATGCCGCCTGCGCCGCCGTGTGGCTGCATGGCAACGCCGCCAATCGTTTAGGCACACGCAGCTTCATGGCCGAAGATTTGCTGCCCCATATCGTGCCGTGATGCGCAATCAGCCTCTGCCACTGTTGATCGCCACCGGCATTTTTCTGGGCCTCAATTTCCCCATTGGAAAATGGGCGTTGGGGCAGGGTGTGGCCCCCGCCGTGTGGGCCGCATTTATCTGCCTCTGTGCTGGCCTTGCCATGCTGGTTGTCAGCGCCATCACGGCCCATCGAGCCCACGCTCAAAGCCCCGTACTGGCTTATGCCTTCACCTCAGGCTTTTTGTCTTTTGTCATGCCCAATCTTCTAACCTTCACGGTTATCCCGAAAATCGGCAGCGGACTGGCGGGGGTGATGTTTGCTTTGTCGCCGCCCGCCACCGCTTTGCTGTCATGGATATTCGGAGTCAGGCCACCAGACAAATGGGGTATGCTTGGCATCGTCATCGGCCTCTGTGGTGCCATGTTGATTGTGCTGGGGCGGGGCGGCGGATTGGACGGCCAAGGCGGCGCTTGGATTTTTGCCGGATTGTTGGTTCCCGTGTTTCTGGGCTTGGGCAATGTTTACCGCACCAGCTTCTGGCCCAAAGGTGCATCCACTCACGCCCTGGCAGCATACACAAATCTTGCTGCTGTCCCATTTCTGCTGGTCGCCGCCATACTTATCGGCGGCAAGATTGATCTTGCACCCTTGTTCCAGATTCCCGTCATTGCTGCATTACAAGCTACCGTTTCAGCCTCCATGTTTCTGATGTTTTTCCGCCTGCAGCAAATTGGTGGCCCAACCTATCTAAGCCAGATCGGCTACGTGGCCGCAGCCTTGGGCTTGGTGATTGGCGTGGTGTGGTTTCACGAAGCCTATCCGCCCATGGTGTGGCTTGGCGCCGGCATAATCGCCGCCGGAATCGCCGTCACCACCATCGCCGGCGCAAAAACTTGAGGCGTCAGCGTGCCGCCCACAAAAGCCCCCGCCGCATAATTTCCTTCATCTGCGGCACCGCAAATTCATCTGCCGTATGGCCCAATGCGGAATAGAAAACCCGCGCCTTGCCATAATTCTTTTTCCAGACCACAGGCATCACCACACCTTTGATAAATTCACAATGCGTGCCATCAAACGTGGTGGTGGCCAGAACTTCATTAGCCGGGTCAACATGCATGTAATACTGCTCGGAGCGATAATCAAAATCGCCAATGCCTTTCACCAGCGGGTCATTCGGTTTTGCAATATTCACGCGGTAGTCAATGATATTGCCGGGGTGAGAAACCCACTGTCCGCCAGTCATGAATTGATACTCCACTTCATTGCGAAAACTATCACACATCAGCCCGTGAAACCCACCAAGCCCCACACCGCCACGCACCGCAGCACACAGGTTTTCAACCTCTTCCTTGGCGATGGTTGACATGGTGACCATGGGCACAATCAAATTCAGCTGGTGAATGGCTGGGTTCAAGTAAGCGGCGGTAGAAATTTCCACCTGCACAGAAAAGCCTTCGGCCTCCAACATGCCTTTTACAATTGCTGCCGAACGATCAGGCGTATGGCCATCCCAGCCGCCCCACACAATCAATGCCGTCTTTGTCATCGCGTCTCCAATGCTCCGGTTTCCCGAAAGCTTAACACCAAGCCCGGCCAGCTTGGAAATGATTTCCTTAACCATTCAGGTCTATCTGTTGCAAAGCCCTCTGACGGAAGGTGAGTTGTATCATGTTGAGACTGCCAAATATTCAAATCCTGCGCGCAGTCGCGGCCATCGCCGTGGTGTTTTACCATGATGGCATTGAAACCACGAATATCTGTACAGCGACTGGTCAAGCTTGCGCGCCAGATTTCTGGATCGGTGCCTTTGGCGTGCCACTGTTTTTCATCATCAGTGGCTTCATCATGGTCACCACCAGCTGGAATAATTTTGGCGTGGCGGGTGCACCGCTGGATTTTATGAAGCGTCGCATCATCCGCATCGTGCCGCTTTATTGGTTGGTCACCACCATTGCCATTGTCGGCATTCTCATGTCGCCAGATATGCTCAAAGTGGCAGTTGTTGATCCACTCTATTTTTTGGCTTCTTACCTGTTCTGGCCAATGGCGCGCGTGAATGGTCTGGTGCGCCCCATCGCCAATCTGGGCTGGACGCTCAATCTGGAAATGATGTTTTATGCGGTCTTCACCGTCGCGTTGTTTTTTGGACGCAAGCGCGGTTTGATTTTGGCCATCGGTTTTTTGGCTTTCATGTCAGCCTTGCAAGCCATTGGCTTGTTCGCCGCCAAAAGCCCGTTCCATTCTGTGCCACTGAATTTCTGGGCTGACCCGATCATCCTCAATTTCATCATGGGTATGTTGGTTGCGGTGATTTATCGCCAGGGCTTCCGCATCAGCAGCACTGAATCTTATTTGTTGATCGCCATCAGCGTCGTCGGTGTATTATTGGTGCGCAATTTTCTGGGCGTGTTGGATATGATGCCTGAAGATCACATCATCAACCGTCTAGTGGCCATGGTGCCCATGCTGGCGCTTTTTATGGCAGGCTCACTGGGCCCACAGGTGGAATCCGAAAAACCATTGTGGCGAGCAGGGCTGTTGCTGGGCGATGCGTCTTACAGCCTCTATCTCATTCACCCCTTCATCTTGCGTCCCGCCAGCAAAATCTGGGGCAAGGTGATTGGCACGCATTTGCCGGCTTGGACTTTCACTATATTGGCCGTCTTCGCGGCCTTGGCTGGCGGCTTGCTTGTTTATGTCCTGATCGAGCGCAACCTCACCAAATTTTTCAGCAAGAAAAGGCTTGTGGCCCCTGGTGCCCAACCTCTCGGTGTTGTCGAGCAGGGCCGCAATAACTTGGGGAGTGAAAAAGCTAGACTAGAAACGAGGCAAAGCATCATTCCCACAACAACCAGCGGTGCTACATCATTCAGCCGCAATAACCGATAATGCACTGAGGTCAAAGTCGAAGACAATCAACTAAGACATACGCAAAGTTAGATTTTCGGCCTCTAAAAGTCTTTTCCAAACCTGTCCAACTGATGCAAATTGGAAGAAGCAGACAATCTCTAAACATAAATAGTCCTACCAAAGGAACAAACTATCAGATGCTTCACCAATTCAGTGAAATCTCTCCTTCCATCACTGAAATCCCTCTGCTATAGGCGGCGCACTGAAATGCCCGGGGCCAAAGGCCGGAAAAGAAATGCGGGCGTGGTGAAATTGGCAGACACGCAGGATTTAGGTTCCTGTGGGGAAACTCGTGGGGGTTCAAGTCCCTCCGCCCGCACCATGCTCCGGCACTTGCTCCGACCGCTGCCTGAACGGCCCTAAACTGAAAGCAGAGAAAAGAATATGCAAGTTACTGAAACAATGAATTCCGGCCTGAAGCGTGAATACAAAGTGGTGGTCAACGCCGCTGAGCTGAACAAGGATTTGGATGCCAAGCTGAAAGACATTGCTGGCAAGGCGCAAATTAAGGGTTTCCGCCCCGGAAAAGTTCCAGTTGCTCATATCAAGAACATGTATGGCAAATCGGCTATGGCTGAAGTGATCCAAGCCACAGTGGATGATCATTCACGCAAAGTGTTTACGGATCGCAATCTGAAGCCCGCTTACCAGCCAGAAGTCAAGCTGCCTGAAGATGAAAAAGAAGTGAATGCCGTGATCGAAGGCAAGGCCGACTTGGCTTTCACTTTGGCCGCCGAAGTGATTCCTGAATTCGAAGTGAAGGATTTTTCGTCCATCGAATTGGAAAAGCATGTTGTGGGCCACACTGATGCTCACATCGACGAAGCGCTGCACCGCCTTGCTGACCAGTACAAGTCCTTCACCGATGCCCGCGAAGGCGCAAAAGCCATCAAGGGCGATAAAGTTTCGATTGATTTCGTAGGCACGATTGATGGCGTTGAGTTTGACGGCGGCAAGGGCGAAGACATTCCTCTGGAGCTTGGCTCCAACCAGTTCATCCCCGGCTTCGAGGACCAACTCGTCAACGCCAAAGTGGGCGATGATGTGTTAGTCAAGGTTTCATTCCCAGCTGACTACGGTGCAGCCAACCTCGCGGGCAAAGCTGCTGAGTTCAAGGTCAAGGTGAAGGGCATTCAGGCCCCAGCCGAAAACAAGATCGACGAAGACTTCGCCAAGCGTCTGGGCTTTGAAGATCTCGCCAAGCTCAAGGATATGGTGAAGCAGGGCCTGGATCGCGAATTCGCCCAAATGACAGCCATGAAGCTGAAGCGCGATGTGCTGGATGCAATGGACAAGCAATATTCCTTCGCCCTGCCAGAAAAACTGGTGGAAGCCGAATTTAATTCCATCTGGGCTGCCCTCACCAACGAAATGCAAAAGGCCAGCAAGACCTTCGCGGACGAAGACACGACCGAAGAAAAGGCCCGCGAGGAATATAAGAAGATTTCTGAACGCCGCGTGCGTTTGGGCCTCGTTCTCGGCACCATCGGCGAAAAGGAAGGCGTGCAAATCGCTGATCAAGAAATGCAGCAGGCCTTGATTGCCCGCGCCCGTCAATTCCCCGGTCAGGAAAAGCAAGTATTTGATTATTACCGCCAGAACGCTGGCGCTTTGATGGAACTGCGCGGCCCGCTGTTTGAACAGAAGGTTGTCGATGTGATTGTTGGCAAAGCGAAGGTAACGGACAAAACCGTGACCCGCGAAGAACTGAAGGCTTTGGTCGAAGATGAAGAAACCAACGACGCTGCATAAGCGTCACGACAACTAAAAATTGAAAGGTCGATGCTCCGTGCATCGGCCTTTTTTATTTCCCGAATCCAACATGAAAAACACGAATTGTCACAGCAGACATTGCGCGAAACCTGTATTTGGGTTTAGTTTTCAAGAATCTGGATGGGAGAACACATGATGGCGAAACAAATTTCAGTGGCCCTAGGTGCGTTAATGGTTTTTGCAGCGGCATTCGGAACCGCCAATGCCCATGATCCTGACCCCAAAAAACAGAACAAGGCCTATGTGGAGTTTCAGGCCCAGCGCGCCAAACTGCTGAAAGCCATGGAAACGGATAAAACCCGCGGCGTGTTCAGCCAATCCACACTTTGGCCTGCTGATGTGACCAAGCTCACAGTGTGCTTTATGGATGGCAGCAATACCATCCGCAAATTTGTGGCCAAAGCCGCCGCAACCTGGAACGATCCCAAATCCAGTCTCCAACTTGATTTCGGCAATTTAGACAAGCCGCGCAGCTGCGGCAAAAAACCAAAAAGCCTCATCCGTGTGAAGTTCAATCTCGATGAGGGCTATTATTCATATGTGGGTGTCGATAGCGTGCGCTATGCTGAATTAACCCAGCCTTCAGTGGTACTCAGCGGTTATGATAAATTTACCGATGCAGAAATGAATGAGCAGGCGGCCGGCATTGCCCGCCACGAATTTGGCCACGCCATCGGCCTGCACCACGAACACCAGAATGCCTTAGGCAATTGCGACAATGAATTTGATTGGAACGAGATTTACAATTACCTCGAATCCCCGCCCAATTCCTGGAGCCAGGAAATGGTGGATCACAACATGCGCACTTTGGCTGGGGATGACTATGTGACCAACAAATATGATCGCAAATCGATCATGTTTTATACCTTTCCCGCCAGCTACTTCAAAAATGGCACCAGCAGCAGATGCTACATCCCCAAGGAGGCAACCAACGCCTCGCCCAAGGATTACGCCACTGTAGAGGAAATGTACCCGTCTGACCTGAACCGCCGCAACCAGATCTATCAGGATTTGCAACACGGCTTCAAAGTGGCGTGGGAACAAACCTTCCCCGCCAACAGCCGCTTGGCCCCTAAAATGAACCTGCTGAAAATGTATTTCCCCAAGGCGAAGTGAATGCAGGGGGATAAGGGCATGGCTCCGCTGGTTTTAAAAACGGCGGCCTGCCGTTTTCGGGGAGAGAAGGAAGCGAAGGGTTGCGCGGGCGCAAACAATCGCAGAATGTCGGTCGGTTAGTCCGGCTTGTGGGCGATCATTCTCGCCCGCGCTTTTGTGACTGTTTTTCGCCCGGCTTCGCTCTTATTCCAATTGGGTTTCCCCAATCGTTTGAGCCATCTAAGGCGCACGGGTCATAGTGCCCGTGGGTCTAGGCCAGGCGCGCCGGAGATTTGAGATACGTGTTTCTCAAACCCGCAGCCGCCACATCTATCTCCATTTCTGATCACCGTCGCGAGCGGAAACCCCTTCCGGAGAAGACGGGAGAAAATGTGGCATATTAGGAATATAATGTCAAGTGGTGACTTGCTGAAAGAAATTGGAAAGCGATTCTATGCAACAACGACTGGTTCCATGAACGAATCTAAAAAATCTTCACTAACACCATGGAGTTTTCTTCTGCAGCACAAGCTATAAAGCTCTTCAACCGCTGGATAAGGGAAGAATCGAAGGTCAAGACTCTTGAAACGATCTTCATTTGCAAAAGCCACTACTCGATCTCTTTCACTCTGGTCTGCGACAACAACAAACCTCATTTTTTGGCCGGGAATTTCGTCTTGCAAACCACGAAGCCGATCGAGGCCAGATTTGATACCAGTAGAGTGTTCAATTTCAATTGCAGCCGGCATGAGTTTGCCGTTCTTGAACCAGACAACATCGACGTGACGAATTTTCGCCATTGCACCATGATGGCTACTCACTTGTTGTAAGCCCGTCAAATCGCTTACGACAGATTCAATTTGTGACAGCCTCTTGCCTTCATAGACAATGTGTTGGTCTTCGATCGCCACCGAGGTCTGAAATTTTAATGCTTTTCCAATATAGATAAGCGAAATCTGCATAAGAGCGTGACGTCGTTGTATTCCTTCAGGAACTTTACTGTCGGGTGCAACGACAGGGATTGCTTCGTAAATTGCGTCAGCCACAGGAATTTCTGAAATTACTTTTTCAGTCCTCACCCATTTGACGCTTCCGGGCTTGTGAGTTTCCTCTGGCTTCCACCAAATATGCTTGTGTCCGGCTTTTATTTCAATCGATGATCCAGATTGTTGGACACGACCCGGATAGCACATAGAAAACTCTGGTGTGTGCGCAAGTAGAGCTTCAAGCACTGAGCGAGAATTGTAACTTCCCCCTAGAACACGATCCAAGTTCACTGGTTGTCCCGTACTAACTGCATTGGCGACGCGCCAAATCATAGCGGCTGAAATGTTTTCTGTTTTAGCAGACGCCGCGGTCTTGCCTTTTGATGGAGAAAATCTCTTGAAATTTATTGGTCCCTCAGGGGCTTCTACCGAAACAATTCTAATCTTTCCTTTTGTCTTTGGGTTTGGATATTCATAATCGACATTACGAGGTAAGTTTCCAATAGATTTTACCAAGTTGCTTGCTGTCAATCTGGTCAAAGAACCATCTCCAAATACTGCTTGAGCGAATTTGCGATACCTTTGGCTGCCATGAAAGGAACGCCATTGCCAATTGCTTTGAATTTGTCTGTCAAAGTCATATTCTCGGGCATCACAAATGATGCTGGCAGAGATTGTACAGCTAGTGCTTCTGCCACTGAAATTCGCCGAGCCTCAAAGGGATGCAAATGAACTTCGTTGTTTCCATAAGCTGCGGTCGGTGAATATCGCCAACGGTGCAGTCTCTTAAAACATTTCTTTGAATCATCACCTTCAAAAACTGTTTGAAATTTTGCCAGACCAGCTCTCGGAGTAAAGCAGTCTTTCGAATTTGGATGTTTAGACACCCGATTCTTTTCAAACCAATACTGTACAGTAAGAGCATTGGGGACTCCCATCGGCTTGCCCCTTTGGTGTCAGGAGAAAAGAAATCAGATTTCGGCCAATTTGGATTTTTGAGAATTTCTCTTCCAAAAATAATGTAGTCTTCCCAAGGAAACTTTTTTACCTCTTGTCCGGTTAAGCCCCTGAAGGTCGATTTCAAAAAACCAACTAAAATAATTCTGTCACGGTCTTGGGGGGCACCATATTCAATGGAATTTATTAGCCTGTCACTTAGATGGTACCCTGCGTTACTGAGTTTAATCTTGAGTTCGTCGTAAAATAGTCTGTGAATCTTCGTACGCCAAAGTCCCTTAACATTTTCAAACACAAAGAAATCGGGCTTCTGACGACAAATCAAATCGACATAAACCTGCGACAAGTTGCCGTTCTTTCCATCTCTGCCTTTGTTTTTGCCCGCCACGGAAAAGTCTGGACAAGGCGGTCCGCCAACAAAACCTACTAATCCGTGAGTTCGCTTTGCACGCTCAACATATTTAGAAAGAGAAACTGCTTCCTCTTCAACCAAGAGAGTTGAAATGTCTGACTGCAAATACCCAAACATAGGTTTCGCGATATTCATTTTTTTG
>JAGWUY010000323.1 GCA_028868255.1 Alphaproteobacteria bacterium
GATGGCGTCATAATTGGCCAGATCATCTGGCTTGGCGATGGCGGCTTTGTGATCCTGTTTGTAATGATATGCCTTTTGAACATCCTCAGGAACAGTTTCAGCAACGCGCATCACGTCAACCTGTGCGCCGGCCTCTTTGGCACCGGCGGCAGCGGCATCTGCCATGGCAGCCATATGGCCCCAGCTGGAATAATAAAGAACGAGCACTTTGGTCATCAAAAATTTCTCCTGAATTAGTATTTGGTAACTTACTATGTTACCATTATACGAAGTTAGCTGCGACCGCGCAAGAGGCAATGCGAATATGTGGAAAGATTTTGCAGGCCCTTGTATTGCAACCCCGATCAGCGGCATGAAGAAAGTTCGAGGAGCATACCATGTCAAAAGCTGCCGCCTTTAAGGCCCCTGCCAATTTCACCATCATCGACCACCCCTTGGTGCAGCATAAGCTGACACTGATGCGTGACAAAAACACCCCCACGGCAGTGTTTCGTCAGCTATTGCGCGAAATCTCGCTCTTGATGGCTTACGAGGTCTCGCGCGATCTGCCCATCACCACCCAGCGGATTGAAACCCCCGTTGCGCCCATGGATGCACCCATCATCAAGGGCAAAAAGTTGGTGATCGTCTCAGTCCTGCGTGCTGGCAATGGTCTGCTGGAAGGCATGCTTGATCTCATTCCATCGGCCCGTGTCGGCCATATCGGCCTTTACCGCGATCCCAAAACACTTCAGCCCGTTGAGTATTACATGAAAGTGCCAGAAGATATTGCCGAACGCCGCACCATTGTGGTGGACCCAATGTTGGCCACGGGCAATTCAGTTTCAGCCGCTGTCAAACGCTTGAAGGAAAAAGGCGCCAAAGACATTCGCTTGGTGACCCTTCTCGCAGCCCCTGAGGGTGTTTCCCATTTCCACACCATGCACCCAGACGTGCCGTTTTATACAGCCGCCCTTGATAGCCATCTCAATGACCATGGCTATATTGTGCCGGGTCTGGGTGATGCAGGTGATCGTATGTTTGGCACCAAGTAATAGGCTTCAGACCTTATTAAGCATGGCTGTGAATTGACCAAAGCTTAAAACTTCCGGCAAGGTTTGATCGGCTAGGCTGACCCGAAGGAAAAAGGGTTGGTTGCGTTGATGGGTAAGAACACGGCAATACAGAAGATCGAAGCCCTGCGCCGTGCAGATGGCACGCCGCGCCGCGTACTCTATGCTGAAGATCAAACGACTTCTCGCCTTGTCACCGCCGCCATGCTTAGGCGCATGGGCTTTGATGTCGATGCCGTGGAAGATGGTGAACTGGCACTCGAGCGTGCACGTCACGAAAATTACGACGTGATTTTGCTCGATATTGAAATGCCAGTGATGGATGGCGTTACGGCTGCCCGCTCAATTCGCGCTGACCTTGAGCACTGCAAGGGAACGCCTATTCTTGCGCTTTCCGCCTTCTTGGCCGACTCAACTGAGCATTCAAAATGGCGTGATGCCTTTGACAGCGCTTTGCCCAAGCCAGCCAACAGCAATGAACTTTTGGCTGCCATGCAACGCGCCTTGCGCCACAAGGATACGCAAATTCTAACACAGGATTCCAAGCCAGCAGTCTCTGCTTCAGAACTTGCGGAAACGCTGCGCGGTGCCTTGTCAATCGGCGCATGGAAGCGTTTGGTCGCGACGGCGGCCGAAGAAATGCGGCAGCTCACCTTCACGATGGGTGCAGGTTTTGAAGCGGGCGAGCCTGAAACCATTGCCCATTGTGCTACTGGCCTTAAAGGCTTGGGCCTAAATTTTGGAGCTGTGTCAGTGGCGCAGATTGCTCAGCAATTGCGCATGGACCCTAAAGCGACTCTCTTGCCTCTCCTATTGGCTGAGATCTCTGCTTGGGAAAAACAAATTTGAGAACGTCACAATCAGATCAAACCAACGAAGCCGATCCAAACGTTTCCCAAAAAAAATGGGACTGAACAATGTTCAATCCCTAATTAATATCAGATGAGATTAATTATCAGGCAGATTTAGGCGGGTTGACTTGGAGGTCACGGGTTTCCAGCGCAGTCAACATTTTCAACACTTCAGCCAATTCGGGGCTGATGCGGGTGGGGCGCTTCGGCGGTGTGGATGTTTGTGTTTTCGGCATAATCATTCCCCTTGGTTCGGGTCAGCATAAATGGTTGAACTTAAGAACACCCTAAGGATTGGCTTATGAATGAAACCGGAATGCGGATTTCATGTGGCGT
>JAGWUY010000057.1 GCA_028868255.1 Alphaproteobacteria bacterium
ATCACGCCTTTTTGGATGATGGCGGGTCTGTTGCTGTTTGCGGGGCTCATGCGATCTCTCCAGTTCACCAGCCTCAATTCAATCGCCTATGCCGATGTGACTTCGGAAGAGGTGAGCCGTGCGAATGGGCTTTACACTGTTGCACAGCAGCTTTCCTTGGCGCTGGGTGTGGCCGTCGCCGCGCTGACTTTGGAAGCGTCGCAATATCTGAACAGGGGCGTCAGCATTGCGCAAAGTGATTTCCAATTGGCGTTTTTCGTTGTTGCTGCAATTGGCGCCCTTTCGACATTTTTCTTTGCCAGATTGCCACAATCAGCGGGTGCAAATCTTTCAGGGCACAAGGCCGATTGAAGCGTTCACATTTGTTTGATTGTTGCTCTTTGCCTTGTGAGTGGTCTGTTTGCGCCCAACTGCGTATTTCAAAGTATCTCAAGGGAGAAAACCATGAACCGTCGCTTTTTCAATCTGGCAAGTCTGTCGCTTACAGCTTTAGGGCTGGGTGCGCGGTTTGCCGACGCAGAAACATTTGAAATCACCAAGACGGATGCTGAATGGCAGAAAATTCTGTCGCCTGAGAGTTTTGAAGTGATGCGACGTGAAGCGACCGAGCGGCCATGGACTTCGAAACTGCTTGATGAACACCGTAAAGGCACGTTCAACTGCGCAGGCTGTGATTTGCCAGCTTTTGCGTCAGACACTAAATATGACAGTGGCACAGGCTGGCCCAGCTTCTTCGATGTGCTGCCCAATGCTGTTGGCAAGAAAGAAGATAACACCCTTTTTTCGACACGTACGGAAGTGCATTGCCGCCGCTGTGGCGGGCATTTTGGCCATGTGTTTGATGATGGGCCAAAGCCCACAGGCCTGCGCTATTGCATGAACGGCGTGTCGCTGAAATTCGCCGCAGCCTAGCGCAACGGCCTCAGAACGGCACGCACGGGCGAGGCATCCAGATTCTCAAACTTGAGGGGCAGGGCTATGAGTTCATAGTCGCCCTGTTTCACATGGCTTAGCACCAGATTTTCCAATATACGCATGTCATGCGCGTTCACAGCCATGTGTGCTGGCAAATCTTTTGATGTTTCAGGATCAACTGAAGGCGATTCAACGCCGATCAGTTTGACTCCATGCTCATGCAACAGGTCAATCACGTTTGCGTGGATGGCCCGAAACTGCGGGTTCCATAAATTTGGGTTTGTGCTTTCGGCCATGCGCAGCAGCACACGCGGCGGGGTGTTTTTCAGGTGGCTGCGAATATCATCAGCCATCACCAATGGGGTTGATCCACGCGCATCAATCACGCGGGCAGGGCCGATGAACACATCCAAGTCCATCTGGGACACCGTTTTGCCTTTGTCGTCATAATGCAACGGTGCATCAACATGCGTGCCGCAATGAGCAGAAAATGTAATGGCCGATACATTGACAGGAACGCCTGGCGCAATCCGCGCTACGAACTTTTCGGCATAGGGTGTGTCAATCGGGAAGCCTTGAATGGCGGGGCCCAAGGGTTGTGAAATATCGATGATCATCGTGACTGTTCCTTTGGCGGCAGAGCTAGCATATTTGTTGCCATCTCACAGCCACATGTTAGGCTACCCAACATTACTGGCGAGGTGAAACATGAAGTGCGTTTTGATATTCGCTGTGGCGGTTCTGGGGTTAGGGGCCGCACCGGCAAATGCCACCAGCCCCAGCTATTGGTGCAGCTTTACTGAACCCTTTGTTTCTCTCTTCACGGGGGCAAGCAGCACGGTGTTTTCCAATTCCGGCGCGGTTGAACGCGTGGCCAAGCCGCAGTTTTCACCAGCGCCCGGCGGTGGCATTCTTTCGGGCACTTTGAAGGACGGTGGCACCTACAAAATCAAAGTTTCCGCGGGCAAGGGTTCCGACGGGATGAGTGATTTTGATTATCCTTTGACGGGTGTACTCACTGGCGCTTTCAATGCCACAGGCGGTTGCTTGAAACTGCCACCGGGCACAGCCCTGCGCCAGATTGTGGGTGTGGCGCCAGATGATAATCTGGTGTTGCGCGTTGGGCCATCGGCCAAGGCGCGCGCCATCGACAAAATCAAACTTGACTATGTGTGGGCCATTCCGGGCCCCGCGCGCAATGGCTGGCAGCGGGTGGTTGTTCTTGTCTGGCCCAAGGGTGAGCAGGGGATGATCTCCACCCGCACGGGTTGGGTGAATAGGAAGTTTTTGAGTGCGAAGGTGTGGAGGTAACTGCGCTCGTGCGCTCACTCCAGCTTTTCAGCAATCCACATCTTGATCAGGGATTGTCTTGCGCTTCCTCAAAATCAATGCCGTGCTTCAGCTTGTTTGCAGCACTCTTTTGCTCATCACATTCAGATACGAAAAACATGCAATAAAAAGTAAAATAATTATACCTTTTTATCAAATTTGCGGCGTGCCTTCACCCCCGCTCCACAAAGCTATCGATCACCCGCTTTTCACCGGCTTTTTCAAAATCCACTGTCAACTTGTTGCCTTCGATGGCGGTGATGTTGCCGTAGCCGAATTTTTGGTGGAACACGCGGTCGTTCAGTTTGTAGTCTGAGGGCTTGGCGCTGTTGGCCACCAGTTCGCCTTCGATGAAGCGCGGGGTGTGGCGCAGGGCTGTGCCTTCTTCTTTACGTTGTTGGGCGCGTTTCCAGCCTGGCGTGTCATAGCTGCCCGCGCCAAAGGTGGATGAGCTGTCAAAACGGCTGTTGCCAAAATTGTTGAGGTCATGCCCGCCATAAGAATTGGTCATGGCGGCCACCGCCACATGTTTTTCCGGCAACTCATCAATGAAGCGCGAGGGCAGGCCGGTTTGCCACAGGCCATGGGTCTGGCGGTTTTGCGCAAAGGTGATGGTGGCGCTTTGCTTGGCGCGGGTGATGCCCACATAGGCCAAACGTCGTTCTTCTTCTAAACCGCTGCGGCCTTTTTCATCGAGCGAGCGTTTGGAGGGGAACAAGCCTTCCTCCCAGCCGGGCAGGAACACGGTTTGAAATTCCAAGCCCTTGGCGGAATGCAGTGTCATGATGTTCACGCGGTCTTCGTCATTGCCAATGTCGCGGTCCATCACCAGCGCCACATGCTCCAGAAATCCGTTCAAATTCTCGAACTCACTCATGGAGCGCACGAGTTCTTTCAAGTTATCGAGGCGGCCCTCAGCTTCGGGGCTTTTGTCCAACTGCCACATCTCGGTATAGCCTGATTCATCCAGGACGATTTCCGCCAGTTCCTGATGCGGCAACACATCCACTTGTTTGCGCCAGCGTGTGAAATGTTCAATGAGCAGACGCAGCGCCGTGCGGGCTTTATTGGGCAATTCATCGGTGGCCAGCATCTCCTGCGCCGCCACATAAAGCGACGTGCCGCGGCTGCGGGCGGTTTGATACATCTTCTTCACTGAGCTGTCGCCAATGCCGCGCTTGGGTGTGTTGATGATGCGCTCAAACGCTAAATCATTATCGGGCGAGGCGACGATCTTGAGATAGGCCATGGCATCGCGGATTTCGGCGCGCTCATAAAAGCGCGGGCCACCAATCACACGGTAAGGAATGCCGGCCATGATGAAGCGATCTTCAAAGGCGCGCATCTGGCTGGAGGTGCGCACCAGAATGGCCATTTCATTCAAGTGATGTTTTTGGCGTTGTAAGGATTCAATGTCATCACCAATGGTGCGGGCTTCTTCCACGCTGTCCCAATGGCCGCGCACGATGACGGGGGTAGTTTCCGTGCGATCGGTATGGAGGGTTTTACCAAGACGTGATTCATTCTTGGCGATCAGGCCGGAAGCCGCCCCCAAAATATCCGGCGTAGAGCGATAATTGCGCTCAAGGCGAATGACGCCTGCGCCGGGGAAATCTTTTTCAAAACGCAGAATGTTATCCACCTCCGCGCCGCGCCAGCCATAGATCGATTGGTCATCATCGCCCACGCAGCAAATATTTTGATGCCCCTGTGCCAGCAGCCGCAGCCACAAATATTGCGCCACATTGGTGTCCTGATATTCATCCACCAGCATATATTTAAATCGGCGCTGATAGTCTTTCAGCACATCGGGGTGGTTCTGGAAAATGCGCAACACTTCCAGCAGCAAGTCGCCAAAGTCACAGGCGTTCACGGTTTTCAGCCGCGCCTGATAATCGGCATAAAGTTTTCCGCCTAGGCCATTGGCAAAAGCATAGGCTTCGCCCTGCGGCACCTTGTCCGGCGTAAGGCCCCGATTCTTCCAGCCATCGATGGTGCCCGCCAGTTGTCGCGCAGGCCAGCGCTTTTCATCAATGCCTTCGGCTTGCAGCAGCTGTTTGATGAGGCGCACTTGATCATCATCGTCGAGAATGGAAAAGCCAGAGCGCAGGCCCGCCAGCTCATGGTGGTTGCGTAGAATTTTTACGCCGATGGAATGGAAGGTGCCAAGCCAAGTCATGCCTTCTACCAGGCCGCCTATCAAATGTCCGATACGCTCTTTCATTTCGCGCGCCGCTTTATTGGTGAAGGTCACAGCCAGCATCTGGTTTGGCCAAGCTTTGCCCGTGGTCAGGATATGGGCGAGGCGGGTGGTGAGTACGCGGGTTTTGCCCGTGCCAGCACCCGCCAGTACTAGCAAAGGCCCGTCGGTGCGTAACACAGCATCACGTTGTTCGGGGTTTAATCCCTTGAGGTAAACTGGCTCTGCGCTACCCATGGCGCGGGCCGAAATTCCGCCAGGCTTTGGGGTGAATACAGGCTCATCATCAAAATCGCCGAGGTCGATTGGGGTGTTGCTCATAAAGGGTCACGATTCTCCTGGCCCTCTATATAGCAACACCAGCGCCAAAGATCATGCGCAGGGGCGCAATTGTTCGTAACTGGGATGGGCCATCTGAAATTTCACCTGGGCCTGAATTTTGCGCCAAGTTTCAGCGGTTTCAGTGTCGCCAGAACGTTCACACAATTGGGCGTGGCGTGCGGCCTCGCTCAAAGCCTGTTTGCCATGGGCGAATACCAGTGCTTCGGCGAAATGCGAATAACCTGAATTGACCATTTTAAACTCCCTTTTGATTCTTGTGCTGAACCTTAATGCCCTCCAACTGCGCCAAGAATTTTACGGGAGTGTGACGTTTATGGGGCAGCAGCCGAAATGACAAAGCTGTCATCAATGATACAACGCTGTCATCAATGATACTGATGCATGGAGGTTAAATCAGATCAATCGTTGTATGGGCTTTTATCGCGGCAATGAGCTTCTGATCGCGCGTCAGCAACGGGATGGCCAGGCTCTCGGCCAATGCAACATAGGCGGCATCATAAGGGGTGAATTTATCTCGCATGCTCCAGATCACGACACTTAAGTGCGTCGTTGCAAAGCGCTCGATGACCAGAATGTTAAAATCGGAGATTGCTTGGTTTGCCCTGCCTTCAGTGATCAGTTTTAGTCGAAGTTGCCTCCGAACCGCGTTGATAAACTCCAAGTCAATATGGTGTGGAGCAATCAAGTCACCTTTGGTTTCGAGGATGTTCAAATAACTTGGATCAACTGCAGAATCCAGAAAGGCATGGAGCAGAAATGATGCATCAACAACGATCATGAACGAGAATCGCGGTCTTCTCGAATAATTGCCTCGGCACTGGGTTTGAGATGAACTGGTTCCCGCGTTCTCAATTTGGCGAACAAGTCATCGTTTGTCGGACGATTTGCGATTTCGCCTAACTTAACTCGAAGATATTCCGACAATGAAAGCCCGTTGGCATTGGCCAAATCTACCAATCGCCGGTGGGTCGATTCTTCAACATCTCTTACGTGAATTTGTTTGTTCATGCATGCAGTATGCATGCATGGTGCATGCAATGTCAAATCACGCCTTCCGCACAATTCCAATCTTGTGTCCCACCTGTTTGGGCAAAGCCAACGCCTTGTGGCTGGCTGCCATCGCGTCAATCTTGGCCAGAATATTGGTGGGGAAACTGGCCATGCGCTTGGCAGTCAAATCCACATGCGCCACCATCACTTCCAGCACGCAGGATAAATAATTCTGTTCGGCATGGAACATCTGTTGCACATAATGCACCCGCTTGTGGTCAGCATCGATGATTTGGTTTTCAATGCGCACTTTCTCGCCTGCATGCAACTCCTGCGCATAGGTGGTGTGGGTTTCCAAAGTGAAGAATGAACAGTTCGTTGCTTTCACATAATCAGGCCCCAGCCCAAAAGTTTCGAACATTTCTTCCGCCGAGCGGTCAAACAACACAGCATAATAAGCCATGTTCAGGTGGCCATTATAATCCGTCCACTGGTCTTCGACGGTGAGCAACTGGCCAATATAGGGCTTTGACATGGACTATCCTTTTGCTTGTGTTAGATTTTGCCCATGAATAACGCAAATCAAGCCATTTTGGAAATTCGTCCGTTTCTCGGCGAGCGCCTGTCCACCGCCATGGCTGTGCGCACGCAGCATGGCAAGGATCAAACCTGGAACACGGGCGCTGCGCCGGATGCTGTGGCTTTTGTCCATTCCACCGCAGAAGTGCAACAGATCGTGAAAATTTGCGCGCGCCTCAAAGTGCCCGTCATTGCCTATGGCACGGGCACATCACTGGAAGGGCATTTTGCAGCACCAAAAGGCGGAATTTGCATTGATCTCAGCGGGATGAATCAGATTCTGGAAGTCAATTCTGAGGATCTGGATTGCCGCGTACAGGCGGGTGTGACCCGCAAGCAGCTGAACACCCATCTGCGTGACCAAGGCCTGTTTTTTCCCATTGACCCCGGTGCCGATGCCAGCCTAGGCGGCATGACGGCGACCAGAGCGTCCGGCACCAATGCAGTGCGTTATGGCACGATGCGTGAGAATGTCATGGGCCTGACCGTGGTGATGGCCAATGGCCAGATTGTGCGCACAGGCACCCGGGCACGCAAATCATCAGCGGGCTATGACCTCACGCGGTTGATGGTGGGCTCAGAAGGCACACTGGGTGTGATCACCGAAGTGCAGCTCAAGCTTTATGGCATTCCAGAGTCCATCGCTGCCGGTGTGTGTGCTTTTCCGTCGGTGGAAGCATGTTGCCTCACAACCATTCAAGTCATTCAGCTGGGCATTCCCGTAGCACGAATTGAATTGGTCGACGAGGAACATATCAAGGCCCTGAATGCCTATTCCAAATTAGGGCTTTCTGTTTCGCCCACGCTGTTTGTGGAGTTTCACGGCACGCCTGCCTCCACTCAAGAGCAATCGGAAACCTTTGCCGCCATTGCAGCCGAACATGGGGCAGGGAATTTCCAGTGGGCCTCACGGGAAGAAGACCGCATGAAACTCTGGCAAGCGCGGCATGATAGTTTTTGGGCCACCAAATCACTGATGCCGGGCAAGGAAGCGATTGCCACTGATGTGTGCGTGCCGATTTCGCGTCTTGCCGAATGCGTGACTCAAACGCAGGCTGATCTGGCGGCAAACACTCTCTATGGTCCGATCATTGGCCATGTGGGAGACGGCAATTTTCATGTGGTGTTGTTCTGCAACCGTGCTGACCCAGACGAGGTGCAGCGTGTCAAAGCCGTCTATGGCCGGATGATTGAACGTGCGCTGGCGATGGGCGGCACCTGTACGGGTGAGCACGGCATAGGCCAAGGTAAGCGGGGGTACCTGGCGCTTGAACATGGCACCGGGCTGAACGTCATGCGCGCCATCAAGGCGGCACTGGACCCTGATAACATTATGAACCCGGGCAAAAATGCGGGGGCGTGAGGGGGTGTTTATTACCCCAAGCAAAACCTCGTCATACTTTGCGAAAGCCGAGCATCCATTCAAGATCCGAAGTCCGCTTCTAGGATGGATTCCCGCGTGCGCGGGAATGAAGACCATATTGAAGAGTATGGCTGGAAATAGAACCACTCTTTCCATTCAACCAACGTCGAGACAACATCAATCTCATCATGCAAATCGCGCCACTGCGGATTGAAGTTTTCAATCAGGTCGATTTTCCAGGCGCGTTGCCATTTCTTCAACTGCTCCTCGCGTTTTATTGCATTTTCCATGGTGTGGTGATGTTCACACCAAACCAGCATTTTCACGCCATATTTCTGTGTGAAGCCTTTCACACCGCTGTCCTTGTGGGTCGTGGCCCGATTTCACAACGCGCCTGTCAAACCCACATAGAGTGTCCCGTTGTAACCACTCGCCATAATATAGACTGCCGGAGAAACTTCATCATGCATCACTCCATTCAAGCAAAAACAGGAGTCCTTTGCGACTCCCGTCTCACGCGCTAGTCTTGGTCACATGAGCGTTTGGAAATCACCCATTTTCTATTTTGGCATTGTTTTGGTGTTTGCTGTTCTGGCTGCACTTATCGCTCCTTTTGTTGTCAACTGGAATGCCTATCGCAGTGATCTTGAAGCTTGGGGTGAAGCTGTTTCGGGCCGCAAAGTAACTGTCGGTGGTCCCATCGCCGTGCGCTTGTTTCCGTGGCCACGGCTGGAGGCGCAGGATGTGAGTTTGGCCAATGCGCCCGGCTTCGCAGGCGAAACTATGTTGCAAGCTAAGCGGATCACTGTGCAACTCACCTTAGCGGGTTTGTTCAATGGTGATGTACAAGTTGAAGCCATTGATATTGAAGAACCGCATCTTTTTATCGCTCGCAATGCCGAAGGCATAGGCAATTGGAATTTTATGCTCGGCAAGTCGCGTTGGTTCGAAAAAATCAAGCTAGACCAAATCAAAGTTAATGGTGGCACGATCAACCTGCACGACGACGAGCAAGACTTTGATACCACTTTTCAGCATGTGAGCGGCGTGATTTCTGCTGCCGCATTGGAGGGGCCATGGCGCGTGCGCGGTACATTGCAGAATGGAAGTCTGCCACTGGATATGACCTTTACCAGTTCGGCATGGAAGGCAGACGAACCCTTCAAATTTGGCGTGCGTCTTGCCCCGAGTGATGGGTCGCTACCGGCCTTTGCGTTTGATGGAGCAGAAGACAAGGGCGGCCTCAAAGGCAAAATCAGGTTGGAGCCGGTGGTTACCGAAGATGGTCGCCAGAGCTTGAACTCGGCTATAAAGCCTTTGCAAATGCAGGCCGATTTAACCGCCAATTTCAAAGGCGCGAAACTCGATAAAATCCGCATTACGCCAGTGGACGCAAAAGACAATGGCACATTGATTGAAGGTACGGCCGATATGGCCTTTGAGCGAGGTATTGATGCCAGTCTCAACTTGTCTGCGCCACGCCTTGATCTTGATCACTTGTCAGGCGGGCAGTCTCTGCGTGTATGGCAAGCAGGTGGCGTGATGGCGGTGCTCAACCAGATTATCGCGCAGTTTCCAGAACGGCTGGATTTGACGGCTGATCTTGATGTTTCGTCGCTGTTGGTATCTGGAGACACGCTAGGTGACGTGAAGCTAAGCTTGTCGGCCCAGCAGGGGGCAGTGCGCATTCAAAACTTTTCAGCCAAGTTGCCGGGTCGCACAGCCATGAAATTCGATGGCATTGCTTTTCCGGGCGCAGGGGCAGCCGAGTTAGGCGGCAATTTGGCGCTTGAAAGCAATGATACGCGTGCGCTGGTTTCTTGGTTATGGCCGGAGTCCAAAGTGAAGTTGGCCAAAATCTGGACAGGTGCGCGTGGACGCCTCAAAGCGCAATCCGATGTCACATGGTCGGGCAAGCGTTTTGGCTTCCAGAATCTGAACTATGAGATGGATGGTGATCCCGGCAAGGCAGAACTGGCGGTGGCCATTGGCAAGCTTCCCTCCATAGATTTAAAATTGCAAACGCCCAATCTCAATCTCGAAAATTATTTGTCGCTTAATGCGGCTGATTTTTTGGCGGGTGCCAATAGTGCTCCAGTTTCCGCTGAGAGCGCAGGCTTAGATAAGCGCATCTCAATTGATGCCAAAAGGATGACCTTAAACGGCGTTACGGCACAAAATGTTGCGGTTGATTTTTCTTCGAGCTATAGCGGCTTTGAAATTAAAGCCCTTAACATTGGCTCGGTCGAAGGAGCGCAAGTCAAGGGGCAGGGCATGGTGTTGCAGGGGCCGGATGGGCCTACTGGCGATGTAAAGCTTTCGGTGCAAGCTGAAAATCCGAGCGGGTTGCTTCGTCTCGTTGGGGCCTTCGCCAAGGGGCCTGATCCGGTTTGGGCCAGTGCTTTGGGGCGCACGGACATACAAGCAGATTTGATGGTGCGGCCTGGCGACCACGAACCGAAAATCACGTTTGGGGCCAATGGCACAACTGGATCATTCAAACTGTCCGGCACGGGCGAGGTCAAAGACATAAGTTTGGGCAAGAATGCCGCTGTTGGTTTGGCTGCCGAGATTGAAACTGGTGACAGCAGCGATCTGGCACGGCTTTCGGGGTTTGCCGCGAATGCTGTGGGCACAGGGCCGGGCAAAGTAACCTTCACCAGTTCAGGGTCAGCGGAAAGCGGGTATGACACGGTTTTGCGGGCAGAGGCCTTTGGCCTTAGTTTAGGGCTTGAGGGGCGCGCCAGTCTTAATTTGCCAGAGGCAGGTTTTGACGGCGCGGCTACACTTGCCGGCGATAACGGTGCAGCGCTTGCGCGGGTTATTGGGGCGTCGCATCTCAAATTTCTCGATGGCCCAGTGCAGGCCAAAGCCAATGTTGAAATGGCAAACCGTGTGATCAGCTTCAAGGCATTGACTGGTCAATTGGGAGGGCAAACGGTTTCGGGCGATGGCAGTGTGGCGCTGGATGGAGTGGTCAATGCTAATCTAGGGCTGGAGCATCTTGACCTGACTGCCATTTTGGCAGGCGTCTTTATGTCTTGGAAGAACATTGATCCGACCATCGGAGATGGATTTTCAGCGGCCAGTCCTGCCGGTTGGCGTGGTGAAATCTGGTTGCGCCCGACCACGTTTCAAAGCCTCCAATCGCATCTTAATGAGACTGTGGTGGGCATCAGTTTTGAACAGCGCAGCCGGGCTGTTTCAGTGGTGGCGCGTGGCGAAGATGGCGAGCCTTTTTCACTTGATCTCACCTTGCGTCAGGGTGGTGAAGGTTTTGCGCTGGATGGCACTGGCCATGGCCGCATTGATCTTGCACCGCTGATGGCCTTGTCGGGTGGAGGCAATCTCGCCACTGGTCAGATTGCGTTAGACGGGTCGTTTCAAGGAACGGGGCGTAGCCCACTGGCTATTTTTTCTAGCCTGCAAGGCAAGGGAACCTACCAACTGAAACAGACCCACCTTACGGAAATCACGCCCGACCCATTTTATCAAAAGCTGGGCAGTGTGACGGACGCATCAGGGCTGCAGGCTGCTTTTGATGGTTTGTTGGCAGGCCCCGGAATTGATTTAGAAGGCGGCATCCACGGGTTCGCCATTGCCAAAGGTGTTGCAACGGGTGAAGCAATCACAACAGCGCTGCCGGCCTCAACTGTGATCCTCACCCC
>JAGWUY010000324.1 GCA_028868255.1 Alphaproteobacteria bacterium
GATCGAAGACAATGTTTCAATGATGCAGGGGGTCACCCTGGGTGGAACAGGCAAGGAAGCGGGCGACCGCCACCCGAAGATTCGTTACGGCGTTCTCATTGGGGCCGGAGCCAAGGTTTTGGGCAATATTGAAATCGGCCATTGCTCGCGCATTGCTGCCTGCTCGGTGGTGTTGCATGATGTTCCACCCAACCGCACGGTAGCCGGTGTACCAGCCAAGATCGTGGGTGTTGCTGGCTGTGCAGAACCTGCGCGCGCCATGGACCATCAGGTGGAGCCTGAAACTGTTGCGGGCGAAACAGAATAGAGATAGAGCAGGGCTAGAGCGGAATGACTTTTCATAGAAAAGTCATTCTCGCCCTAAGTTGCTGTATACGATCAACTTATCTGACTTTTGATGGTTTCATCAAAAGTCAGGTCGATCTAGCTGCCAAGATGGAGTGCTGGAATTGAAGCCAGAAGAATTAGCCAAGCTTACCAAATATTTCCGTGAGAAGTTCAACAATCCTGGTCTTGTGGTGAAAGCACGCCCGCAAAAAAAGGATTCAGGCGAGCTTTATCTGGGCGATGAATTCCTTGGCGTGGTTTACCGCGATGAGGAAGATGGTGATCTTTCTTATAATTTCTCCATGGCGATTCTGGATTTCGATCTGGAATAAGTTACTTCTGCGCCAATCTGGCCCCTGAGTTGCAATCCCTACCGAAGTGTAAACGCGCTGTTCCATTTTGGAGCAAGTGCGTCGCTTGGGGGATTGTGGGAATGTACGCGCAGCATGTTGCTTATTTGTTTGCGATTGCCACTGGCATTGTTTCATCGGGCGCTATTGCCAGCCTTTGGGCCATTCTTGTGGGGGAATCGCCACGCTTCAGCATGTTAAGCGATGATGATATATTCATTCCCATAAAAGTGCCTGTGGTTATTCTCAGCGGCCCCACGACGCTGATCATGGATGCAGCTTGGTGGTTGATTGAGCGGCCTTTGCTCGGCTTTGCAATGTTGATTGGCGGTTTGAGTTGGAGCTTTGTGCAAGGTGTGGTTATTCTGACGCGGATTTTTGGCGTTACTTAAGGTTCCATATGACGCTCTACACTTTGGACGGTATGTCACCACATTTGGCTGCGGAATGCTGGGTTGCGCCATCCGCTGACCTTATGGGCCGGGTGCGGCTGTTGCATGAGGCCAGCGTGTGGTTTGGCGCCGTGCTGCGCGGCGACAATGAATGGATTGAAGTGGGCGAGGGCAGCAATGTGCAGGATGGCTGCGTGCTGCATACAGACTTGGGTGCGCCATTGACCATCGGCAAGGGCTGCACAATCGGTCACAAGGCCATTCTTCATGGCTGCACTGTTGGCGACAATACATTGGTGGGCATGGGTGCCTGCGTTATGAACCACGCAAAAATTGGTCGCAACTGCTTGATTGGTGCCTATGCTTTGGTGCCTGAAGGTAAAATTATCCCGGATAATTCTATGGTGCTCGGCATGCCAGGGAAAGTGGTGCGAACTTTAACGCCTGACCAAGTTGCCGGGCTTGCAAAATCAGCTGCGGGCTATGTGCGCAACTGGCGGCGCTATGCAGCGCGACTCGAAGTACTTTGAGAAAAAAAGGAGCCGACACAGGGTGGGAACTGTGCCGGCTCCAGGAAGTCCGGTGGCTTGGGGGATGGGGACGCCGGCCGGACCTAACTCAATCTTGAAACGTCACTTGCTCTGGCTTGAGACCAAAACTTGTGGTGTGTTTTTCTGCAAGCTGACCCATTTTTTAGCTTCAGTCTGTGACTGACGTTTCAGAAACTTATAACCCGTCTGGTTCCACAACAGGATTTCGTTGCGGCGATTGTCGAGGGCGTAATCACCCTTGTCAGTCATCACTGTCAGAACGGCATGGCCTTCGCCATTTTCGTCGAGGACTACGGTGATCAATAGCTCATCAGGATTGAAACCCAAGTCTTGCAGATAACGCTTCTTCAGAAGCACATAGTCTTCACAATCGCCCATCGAGATAGGATAGGTCCAGTAGTCTGGAACACCGTAAAGTTCCATGTCGCTGATGGGCTTGATTTTGGTGTTTACATACAAATTCACCTGATTGAGCTGGTCGAACTTATCAGCGTTGATGGCGAGGCGCTCAGTCTTGCCGCCCTTGAATTGACATTCTTGCTCGCCACGAGCGCAAAAGCTGACATAACCAATCGGTGCTGGAGTTTTATCAAATTCTGTAGCGAA
>JAGWUY010000325.1 GCA_028868255.1 Alphaproteobacteria bacterium
GCGCAAACATTGGGCATGGTGTTCTCGGTCATGCTGTGGATGCCCTCTTGGGGTGGCATGATCAATGGCTTGATGACGCTGTCTGGCGCCTGGGACAAGCTGCGCACCGATCCAATTCTGCGCATGTTCGTGCTCTCACTCGCATTCTACGGCATGTCAACTTTTGAAGGTCCGTTGATGTCGATCAAGGCAGTAAACTCCTTGAGCCATTATACGGACTGGACAATCGGCCACGTGCATTCTGGTGCATTGGGCTGGGTGGGAATGGTGTCTTTCGGTGCCATTTATCATCTGGTGCCAAAGCTCTGGAACCGCACACAGCTTTATAGTTTGCGTATGGTCAACTGGCACTTCTGGCTCGCCACCCTGGGCATCGTGGTCTACGCAGCCGTCATGTGGGTCTCGGGCATCATGCAGGGCCTAATGTGGCGTGAGTATAACGACCAAGGCTTCCTCGTTTACTCCTTCGCAGAAACCGTTGCTGCCATGCATCCCTACTATGTGATGCGCACCTTTGGCGGTGTGCTCTATCTCAGTGGCGCACTGGTGATGTGCTGGAATGTTTACAAGACCATTAAAGGCGATCTGCGCGACGAAGTTCCCATGGGTGCTGAAGCTCCCGTTTTGCAGCCCGCTGAATAAGGAGCACATTCATGTCT
Source organism: Alphaproteobacteria bacterium (assembly GCA_028868255.1). Taxonomy (GTDB): domain Bacteria; phylum Pseudomonadota; class Alphaproteobacteria; order Rhizobiales; family Aestuariivirgaceae; genus Aestuariivirga. The sequence continues at coordinate 660 of JAGWUY010000325.1, forward strand.
TCAACATCACCCAAATCCTTTCTGCAGAAACACCAGATCATTGAACGCAATGCCTCAATCCTCTTGGTTCTGTCTTTGCTGGTGGTCACCATTGGCGGTCTAGTCGAGATCGCGCCGTTGTTCTGGCTCGAGAACACGATTGAAAAAGTCAACGGCGTTCGTCCCTACACGCCGTTAGAACTTGCAGGCCGCGACATCTATGTGCGCGAAGGCTGTTACCTCTGCCACTCGCAAATGATCCGCCCCTTCCGCGATGAAGTAGAACGCTATGGCCATTACTCTCTGGCCGCGGAGTCGATGTATGATCATCCGTTTCAGTGGGGTTCCAAGCGAACCGGGCCTGATTTGGCCCGCGTAGGCGGCAAATATTCAAATGCTTGGCATGTGCAGCATTTGACAGATCCGCGCTCGGTTGTGCCTGAATCTGTAATGCCTCCCTATTCGTTCCTGGCGAATGTTGATCTCGACCCCAAGCGCTATGCAGATCATCTTGTGGCCAACAGGCGCGTGGGTGTTCCCTACACAAATGACATGATCAAGAACACGGAAGCCGACATGCGCGCACAGGCTGATCCTGCTGCCGATACAAAAGCGCTGATCAGCCGCTATCCCAAGGCTGTGACTGGTGACTTTGATGGCAACCCCTCGCGCTTGACGGAGATGGATGCGCTGGTGGCCTATCTGCAAATGCTGGGCACATTGGTTGATTATTCAGCCTACAACCCAACTCAAGATGACCGCTGAGGAGAAGAGCTATGCAAGCTGATTACACATTGCTGCGTGAACTGGCCGATAGCTGGGGCCTGCTTCTCATGTTTCTCTTCTTCGTCGGCGCAATTGTGTGGGCATTACGCCCAAGCGCCAAGGCCATTCAGGACGATGCCTCTCAAATCCCTTTTCGCGAGGACTAATGCCATGTCGAACATGAATGAAATCGACGAACTTTCAGGTGTCGAAACAACAGGTCATAGTTGGGATGGTATCAAGGAGCTAAACAATCCCCTGCCGCGTTGGTGGTTGTGGACCTTTTACCTCTGCATCCTTTTTGCCGTTGGCTATGTGATTGTCTATCCTGCCATCCCTGGCCTGCACTCTAACACAAAGGGCTATTGGGGCTGGTCATCGCGCGCGGACTTGCGCACTGAAATGGCCGCTGTTGATCAAGCCAATGCTGCAACTGTTTCGCAGATCAAGGCCAAGAACATTACAGATATTCTGGCTGACGAAAAACTGCGCACCTTTGCCGTGGCCGCTGGGGCTTCAACTTTTAAAGTGCGCTGCGCAACCTGTCATGGCTCTGGCGCACAAGGCAGCCCAGGTTTTCCCAACTTGAACGACAATTCATGGCTTTGGGGTGGCAAGCCTGAGCAAATCTTGCAAACCATCACGCATGGCGTGCGCGATGAATCAGACAAGGCCACCCGCTCTTCGCAAATGCCGGCCTTTGGGCATGACAACATCTTAAAGCCTGAGGAGATCACCGCCGTTGCCAACTATGTGTTGCAAATATCAAAGCAACAAGCTGATGCAGCCTTGGCCACCCAGGGCATCAAGATTTA
>JAGWUY010000326.1 GCA_028868255.1 Alphaproteobacteria bacterium
GCCTGTAAGTAACCAGCTTTATAAGCGCCAGTCTTCCCTTTCGTCGCAGCATTCCACAAGTCAAAACTAGCAGCTTTGCATTGCTCCAATAGCACTTCTGCAACTATCTCTGCTGACGTCAATTTGTCGTCTAGCCTTCTAACATTGAGGCCCGCACACCGATCTGTCGCATCCCTATACCTTTGAAAAAAGTCAGCAGCATTTGCTGGCAAGCACACAGGAATTGCCATGACTGCAACTATGATAAGCGCAGCAATTGTTGGTTTCATCTTCATCTCACGGCACAACCTCAATCCGCTTCACGCCTTGCGGCTGCGTCAATCCCTTCCAGATCGTATTCGCCTGATGCACGGGTGGGTTAGCGGGGCGTTCGATGTAGTGGCCGTCTCCGGCTTTGGCCAGGACTGTTCCGTTTTCGGCGGCCACTTTCCCGCGTGAGATGACGATGCGCGGCAGGCCCACACATTCAAAGCCTTCAAACACATTGTAATCAATGCGGCTGATTTGGGTTTTCACGCTGATCGATTTAGTGGCCTTGGGATCCCACACCACGACATCGGCATCTGCCCCCACGCGGATGCAGCCCTTGCGCGGATAGACGTTCAAAATTTTTGCAATGTTGGCCGAGGTGCAAGCCACAAATTCTTCCTTCGTCAGGCGGCCTGTGTTCACCCCCGCCGTCCACAACACGGGCAAACGATCTTGCAGGCCACCTGTGCCGTTAGGGATTTGCGTGAAGTTTTTAGCCCCCATGCGCTTTTGTTTCATGGTGAAGGTTGCATGATCAGTGGCCACCACCGAAAGCGTGCCCGATTGCAAACCCGCCCAGAGTGAATCCTGATGTTTCTTGTTGCGGAACGGAGGCGACATCACGCGGCCTGCCGCATAATCCCAATCCTTGTTTTGATATTCTGAATCATCAAGCACAAGAAACTGAATGAGCGGCTCGCCATAAACCCGTTTGCCCGCCTGCTTGGCACGGCGGATGGCTTCATGCGTTTCTTCGCAAGACACATGCACAATATAAAGTGGGCAGCCCGCCATATCCGCAATCATGATGGCACGGTTGGCGGCTTCACCTTCAACCTCCGGCGGGCGCGAATAGCTGTGGCCCTCAGGCCCCGTCACACCACGCGCCAACAAATCAGCTTGCATGCGCGCCACCACATCGCCATTTTCGGCGTGAACCAAAGGCAATGCACCAAGCTCGGCACAACGGCGGAATGAATTATACATCTCGTCATCATTCACCATCAACGCGCCCTTATAGGCCATGAAATGTTTGAACGTGTTGATGCCGTAGGTCTTGACGACCGTCTCCATCTCGTCGTGAATTTGTGGGCTCCATTTGGTGATCGCCATATGAAGGCCATAATCGGCGGCCGCCTTTTCACCCTTGTGCCGCCAAGCCTGATAGGCGGCCAGCAGAGATTCACCGGGTGCTGGCAAACAAAAATCAACGGTCATCGTCGTGCCGCCGGCAAGGCCTGCCTTGGTGCCGGATTCAAAATCATCAGCCGTTGTTGTGCCCATGAAAGGCATATCCATATGGGTGTGCGGGTCAATGCCGCCCGGCATCACATAGCAGCCCGTGGAATCGATTATTGTATCGCCCTTCAAACCCTGCCCCACACCAATGATCTTGCCATCCGCAATCAGCACATCAGCTTTTTCGGAGAAATCGGCATTCACAACAGTTCCGTTTTTAATGAGGGTGGTGGACATGGGCATTCTCCGATTCAAGAAATAAGTTTCTGCAAATGGGGGGAAGGTTTTGGACGAAATGGATTAACGATCGTGACACCACGCCAATGAAAACCGTCTTGCATGTCTTCGGAAATGAGAATGTCGGCAGAGGCCTCAGCGGAAGCAGCAAGGATGACCGAATCCCAAACTTGAAAATCATGATGGCTGACCAATTCCCGCGCTGCTGCCACCACCGCTAGACTCGTGGGCTGAGAGGCATAAAGTTCGAGCCAGTTTGCAATGCGTTGGCTGGCCAAAGCTTTTGGAACTTTGCCTTTCTTGATCAGCCAATTTAACGCTTCACCAGCAGCCTGAACGGGAATGACTATGCGGTTGGGCGGAATGAGATTAAGCAAGGCTATGGCTTGATCACGACGGGGATCGCCAAACATGTCTTCGGCATAAATCATGAAATTACTGTCGAGTGCCGCCAGCACTTAATTTTCATCTTCATAAAGTTCGTCCCGCGTTC
>JAGWUY010000327.1 GCA_028868255.1 Alphaproteobacteria bacterium
GTTGTGATCAAGATAGGCTCTCACGCGCTTGGCCTCACATGCCGGTCCTTGGCTTGCTTGATCGAGGCTGCTAGCGCCAAATTGCGTTTGGACACCACATCATCAAGCGTGATGGAATCAAGGAAGCTCATCATCTGGCGGCCCAGTGATTGCCAAAGGTCATGGGCACAACATTGCTTGCCTTTCACACACCCTGCCACGCCATCACCATCGCAGCGGGTGACGCGCAACTCTTCGTCTACGGCCAAAATCACTTCTGACAAATTAATCTCATCTGCCGGGCGGGCAAGCGTGTATCCGCCACCGGGGCCGCGCGCGCTGGCTACTAGGCCTGCGCGGCGCAATTTGCCGAACAACTGTTCCAGATATTCCTGGCTGATGTCTTGACGGTCGGCGATTTCGGACAGCGAGACGGGCTTGCCACCGGTGTTTTCACCAATGTCGATCATGGCCATTACGGCATAGCGCCCTTTTGTGCTCAATTTCATGGCTAAACACTTGTTCCGTTCACGAAAAGCTTGCTTTTTGCCCCCCGCCCCGTGCTAAAGCGCAGCAGAGCCGAAAGGCGCGTGGCTTCCTGCACATGCAGGAACCATTCCAAGACCATATAATAAATCCGACTAACGGAGTCAACTAATGGCGCGAGGGGCGTGCCATGGGTTTCCGCAGCCGACAAAACAGGATGCCGCAATGCCAGAAGTGATTTTTAACGGACCCGCAGGACGGATCGAAGCACGTTACCATCAGGCGAAAGCCGCTGGTGCGCCGATTGCCTTGCTGCTGCACCCTCACCCCAGTTTTGGCGGCACCATGAACAACCCGATTGTTCATTCTCTCTATCAGCTTTATCAATCACGTGGCTTTTCCGTTCTGAGGTTTAACTTCCGCGGTGTGGGCCGCAGTCAGGGCCTGTTTGACAATGGTGCAGGTGAGTTGGCGGATGCGGCTTCAGCCTTGGATTGGGTGCAGGCGCTGAACCGCGAATCCAAGATTTGCTGGATTGCTGGTGTGTCATTCGGTGCGTGGATTTCCATGCAGCTGCTGATGCGCCGCCCTGAAATTTCAGGCTTTATCTCCATTGCGCCTTTGGCCAAGCATTATGACTTCTCATTCCTGGCGCCCTGCCCGGCCTCTGGCCTGTTTGTGAATGGTGGCAAGGATACGGTGACGGCCCCAGAGGCTGTACATACACTGGTTTCAAAATTGAAGACGCAAAAAGGCATTACCATCGAACACAAAGTGATCTCCGATGCGAACCACTTCTTTCAGGACCGCATTGAAGAGTTGACCAAGATTTGCGCCGACTATGTGGACCGGCGCCTTACGATGGAGCGTTAACGGCCAGCCATGCCCCTCAAAAAGCAAGAGCGTCGTTTAAAAGTCGGCATTCTGGGCTGCGGGCCGATTGCCCAGTTTGCGCATTTTGAGTCTGCCGTCAAAGCCCGCAACTGCGATCTTTATGCCATATGCGATGTGGCAGAAGATTTGGTGACCCGCATGGGCAACACCTACCTGCCTGAAAAGCGTTTCAATGATTATGCCAAGATGTTGGCAGACCCTGCCCTTGACGCGGTGATCATCGCCACCTCTGATGCGTTCCATGTGCCAGCGGCCACCATGGCGTTGCAAGCTGGCAAGCATGTGCTGTGTGAAAAACCGCTGGGCGTTGGCGTTGAAGAGGTTGAGGCGCTTGCCGCAACGGTGAAGCAAACGGGCAAGGTTCTGCAGGTGGGACACATGCTGCGCTTTGACCCCGGCTTGGAAGCAGGCCGCGCCTTTGCGCAAAAAGAGATGGGCGAACAGTTGGCGTTTAAAGCCTGGTATTGTGATTCTACGCATCGCTACACCATGACCGATGCTATTCAACCCCTGCCCATTGCCAGCACCATGGCGCGCAAACCCGGCGAAAATCCAAAGGCGGATTTGAAGCGCTATTACATGCTGGCCCATGGCTGCCATTTGCTCGATCTGGCGCGATACTATTGCGGCGAGATTGTTGAGGTGCAGGCGCGGCTGAATGAAAAATTCGGCGCTTATAGCTGGTTTATTGATCTTGGCTTTGCGAATGGCTGCATGGGCCATTTGGATTTGACAGTCGCCATCCGCGCGGATTGGCAAGAAGGACTGACGCTTTATGGGCAGAACGGCACGGTGAATGCCACGATTTATAACCCGTGGTATTATAAATCTTCTGATGTTGAAATTTTCCATGAG
>JAGWUY010000058.1 GCA_028868255.1 Alphaproteobacteria bacterium
AAGCTCAATTGGAATGCCTATTCCCTGCACCGCGCAAACACCAGCACACCTTATGCGACCGTCAACCATGGCACAGATCAGTCGCGTGCCGTTGCAGATTTGAGTTGGAAGACTGAAATGTTCACTGATGGCGGCATTGTGGTTTCGCCCTTTGCCAAATTGCGTAGTGAACTCTATGTGACAGACAATGTGCCTGGCGCTTCTAGCCCGCAAGAAACCACAGGGCAGATTTTGCCTTCGGCTGGCGTTGACGTGCGCATGCCGTTTATTTCTTCCGCAGCAAATGGACAGAGCGTAATTACGCCCGTGATGCAGTTAATCAGCGCAGCGGATCAAGCCAATGTGAATCAGTGGGGCAATGAAGATGCCATCACGCTGAATTTTGATCACACCAGTCTTTTTCTGACTGATCGTTTCACGGGACAAGATCGATATGAAGGCGGCACGCGCGCCAATGTGGGCGTGACCTATGCCTATTATGATGCAGGCGGCGGTTTCCTGCGTGCCAGTGTGGGGGAATCCATTCACCTTGCGGGGCAGAACAGCTTTGTTGCAGGCTCTGGCCTCAGCGGTGAAAATTCTGACCTTGTTGCCAACGTGGAATTCCAGCCTTGGAGCGAACTCTCACTTTCCTATGAAGCGCGTATGCTAAATGATTTTTCAGCGCTTGATCGGCAAGAAGCTCTGGCCAGCCTCACTTTTGACAGGTTTAGCGCCAATTTGGGCTATCTGAATATTAAAGCCGAACCAAACTATGGACGCACCCATGATGAAAACTGGGTTCAAGGCGACATGAAAATTGGTTTGGATGAAGGGTGGAACGTGTTTGGGGGCATGACTTATGACTTGGCTTATAGTCAGGTTACGCGAAAAACACTTGGACTGGAATTTGATTGCGAATGCATGAACTTCAAACTGGCTTACACAGGAACCAACGATCCTTGGACTCATGTAACCAACGATACGCTGATGATGTCTTTGCAATTGGCTACGCTAGGCAAAGCCACCATCGCCTCCAGCTTCTGATGCGTGTTTTCGCAGTTTTCTGTTCAGGTTTGTTTGCGTTGTCGTTGTCTTTTGCTTCGGCAGCGGTAGCGCAGGAATCGATTGTGATTGCTACGGTCAATGACCGTCCTGTAACCAGTTTTGACGTTGACCAGCGTATCAAGCTTTTGCAATTGCTTGGCCAAAAGAGTGGTTTTGATCGCAAAAAACTAGCCAATGATGTGATCAATGATTGGGTCAAAATCAATGAAGCACAGACCTATAAAATTGATCCGACAGATAAAGAAATTGATGAGCGTTTGGGCGGCATGGCAAAGAACCTCAAGACCGATCTGACCGGACTTGAAGGAAAGCTCGCGGCCCAGGGTATATCTCTCAGCAGCATGCGCCGCTATGTTGCTGCTCAAATGTCTTTCAACCGGCTGCTCAGCGCGAAATACAAGGCCAAGGTTGAAGTTGATGCAAAGGCCGTTGATAGCAAATATGCGCAGGTCACCAATGAGATCAAAGGCAAGGTTGCAAAAATCGAAGCTGATCCCCGCCGCAAACCGGTGAAGGTTATTTCTCTGATCCAGATTGATTTTCCAGTGGATGGCAATGACCCACAATTGTTTCAATCCCGCGCCATTGAGGTTGGGCAGTATATACAAAAGTTTGAGGGTTGCGGTTCGGCGCGGGCGGCAGCGTCAGGCATATTCAATGTGAAGGTCGGCAAGATTATCGAGGCTGATGCGATGAAGCTGCCCGGCCCGCTGAAGTCCATGCTGGAGGCCAAGGGTGTGGGGCGTGCTGTTGGCCCTGTGCGGGGACCGAAAGGTGTTCAAGCCATTGGTTTCTGCGGCACGCGAACCATAACGCCGCCGCCTATCAAGTATCAGTTACCCACCCGCCAGCAGATTGAAAACATGGCGATGAATGACCAGTACGACAAGCTGGAAGCCAAATATGTGGCCATTATGCGCAAATCTTCGGTGATTGAGTATAAAGATCAATCCTACGTGCAGTGATGGCATGGCAATGACGCGCAAGAGCCTGGTCGTATCGATGGGTGAGCCTGCGGGCGTTGCTCCAGAACTCACGGCGTTGGCGTGGCAGACGTTACATCACTTGCCTGAGTTTTGTTTCGCACTGATAGGTGATGGTGCAGCCTATGAATCACGCGCGCAAGCGGCGGGCATTGACGCTCCGTTCATCCCCATTGCACAGTTGGACGACGCGCAACATGCTTTTGAATCCGGTGTGCCCTATCTCAATCTACCGCTTGCCGTACCCTCTCTTGCGGGCAAACTGGACGCGCGCAATTCTCTCGCTGTGATCCGCGCGGTTGATCGTGCTGTCGCACATTGCCTTTCGGGTGAGGCCAGCGCCATGATCACCAACCCGATTCAAAAAGAAACGCTCTATGATGTGGGTTTCAAACATCAGGGCCACACGGATTATATTGCGGCGCTGGCGCGGCAGGCGGGCCATGATATCACTGAGGTGATGATGCTGGTGGGTGAAGGGTTGCGCAGTGTTCCTGTCACCGTTCACATTCCTTTGGCTGATGTGCCGAGGGCATTGACCACTGAAGCGATCATCGCGCAAGGCCACGTGGTGGCGGAAAGTTTGCGCCGCTCCTTTGGCGTTGCTCATCCGCGCATTGCTGTCACAGGCCTTAACCCCCATGCCGGTGAAAATGGAGCGTTGGGCAAGGAAGATCAGTTGATCGTCGCCCCAGCCATTGCCGGGTTGAAGGCCATGGGCATCAACGCTTTTGGCCCCCTGCCCGCCGACACTGCTTTCCATCCTGAAGCACGCGCCACGTATGATGCGATTTTGTGCATGTATCACGACCAAGCATTGATCCCGGTGAAGACGCTGGATTTTCACGGCGGGGTGAATGTGACGCTGGGCCTGCCCTTCATCCGCACCTCGCCTGATCACGGCACGGCGCTGGGCATTGCAGGCAAAGGTGTGGCCAACCCGACCAGTTTGATTGCGGCCATCAAACTTGCCTCCTCCATGGTGGTACGGGCATGACAGAAGACGGCTTGCCGCCGCTGCGTGAGGTGATTGCGGCGCATGGGTTGGCGGCAAAAAAATCGCTCGGACAAAACTTTCTGTTTGATCTCAATCTCACGCGGCGCATTGCCCGCGCGGCGGGGGATTTGCGGGATTGCACGGTGGTTGAAATTGGCCCCGGCCCCGGCGGGCTGACGCGCGCATTGTTGATGGAAGGCGCAAAACGCGTGATTGCGGTGGAGCGCGACGAGCGCACCCTGCCCGCACTGGCAGAAATTTCTGCGGCCTATCCCGGTCGCCTTGAGGTGATCTCCGCTGATGCTTTGGACGTGGATTGGCCCAAGCTGATCGATGGGTCGGCCAAGATCGTGGCCAATTTGCCCTATAATGTGGCCACGGCTTTGCTGCTGGGTTGGATCGGTGTCGATCAATGGCCGCCATGGTTTTCATCGCTCACGCTGATGTTTCAAAAGGAAGTGGCGATGCGCATCGTGGCCAAGCCTGGCACCGAACATTATGGGCGCCTGTCGATCATCAGCCAATGGCGCTGTGTGGCGACCAAATTATTCGATGTTAACCGCAGCGCCTTCACCCCACCGCCTAAAATCACCAGCAGCATTGTACATCTGGTGCCCCGCGCGGTGTGTGAACCTGTGTGCGATATTCGTGCTCTGGAGCGTGTGACAGCCGCAGGCTTCGGCCAACGCCGCAAGATGTTGCGCTCAAGTTTGAAAGCGGTGTTTGATGATCCCGTTGCAGTGCTGGAAAGCCTAGGGCTTGATCCACAAAAGCGGGCGGAAGAATTGAGCGTGGCTGATTTCGCACGGCTGGCGCAGGTGACAGTTTGACGTGTCACAAATCTTTCATCATCACCCGCACGAAATCCGTCAGTCCCACTTGCCGCCTGCGGCGGAGGCGTTCGGCTGTCAGGATGGCGGTGACTTTCAGATGCGCAGCATCGGCGTCGTCGTTCACCACCACATAGTCATATTCTGGCCAGTGGCTGATTTCGCGCGGGGCTTCGGCCATGCGCTTGGCGACCACTGAGCTTGAATCCTGCGCACGTCCAATCAAGCGGTCGCGCAGTGTTTCAGCATTGGGTGGCAGAATGAACACGCGCACCAGATCATCCTCCATCGCTTGCGCCAATTGTTGCGTGCCCTGCCAATCAATATCAAACAACACGTCGCGGCCCTTGGCCAGCGCCTCCTCCACCGGTTTTTTCGGCGTGCCATAGGAGTTGCCAAACACGGTGGCCCATTCCAGCAATTCGCCGGCCGCCACCATTTTTTCAAACGTGGCCTGATCGATGAAATGATAATCCTTGCCGTCCACCTCGCCCGGGCGGGGCTTACGGGTGGTGACGGAGACGGACATGGCAATATTGCTATCCGCGGCCAGCAGCTTGCGCGAGAGCGTGGTCTTGCCGGCACCCGATGGCGATGACATGACGAGCAAAAGACCGCGGCGCGGAATGGATGTGGGGGCAATTTTACTCAATGTTTTGAACCTGCTCGCGCAATTGATCGATGATGGTTTTCATCTCTAGCCCAATGGCCGACATGGTTTTGTCGCCTGCCTTGGAACAGAGCGTGTTGGCCTCACGGTTAAACTCCTGCGCCAAAAAATCAAGCTTGCGGCCCACGGGTTCAGTACTGGCCAGCAAGTCATGGGCGGCGGATACATGGGCGTTCAGTCGGTCAATCTCCTCCTGAATATCGGCGCGGGTGGCGATCATCACAGCTTCTTGATGCAGGCGGTCGGGGTCGAAACTGTTTGAAGCTTCAAGGATGCGTGTGACTTGCTCTTTCAGCCGCGCCTTAATGGCATCGGGGGAGCGCGATGGGTTGGTTTTCGCTGCGTTCGTAAGTCTTGCTATGTATTTTACCTGCTCAACCAGCGTACCGCGCAATCTGGAACCTTCCGCCAGCCGTGCCGCATCCAATGCTGCCACCGCCTCATCAAGCGATGTTAAAATTGCAGCATCGCGCGACTTTTGCTCCTCCTCCGTCATCGCCACGGGCACCACTTCCAACACGCCGCGCATGGCAAGCAGATTATCAGCGCGAGGGGCTTCACCGCCCATCTTGGCGTGGAGTTCACGCGCCAGTGCCAGATATTGATCCATTACCTCGGTGTTGATCGAAAGCTTTTCATGGGCCTTGCCATTGCTCACGCTCAGGCCCGCCTGAATATTACCGCGCTTGAAATGCTGCATGATGATGTTGCGACTTTGGATTTCAAGATGGTCATAGCCTTGCGGCATGCGCAGGCGCACATCCAGCGCCTTGCCATTCACGCTTTTGAGTTCCCACACCCAAGTCAAATCGCCTACGCTGCCAGCATCGCTGGCAAACCCCGTCATGCTGGCCAATGTCATGCGCTTATCAAAGCCCCTTTTCCCGAATCATTCCGGGGCCCAGATTAATCCGAAAGCTGGTTTATTTCTTTGGCTTCTTCGGGATGGGTATGGGCACTTGCTTGCCATTCACGGTGACGGTTGAGCCGGGTTTTGCTGTCTGAGGCTTGGTGGCGGCTTGATCTATGGCGGGTTCCGGCGGAACGGCATCTGGGGCAGGAATGGTGGGGTCTGCAGGGGTTGCAGTGTCAGCGGGCGCGGGCGCTGGCACTGGGCTGTCTGGCGTCTTTGCGGGGTCTTTGCTGGCTTGATCTTTTGGTTGCGCTGTGGTCTCAGGGGTTGTCGAGTCATTGCCCTGCTGGCCGCGCCACTTTTTTACATTGGCGTTGTGCTCGTCCAATGTGGTGGAAAAGGCGTGGCCACCCGTGCCATCGGCCACAAAATAGAGATATTTTGTTTGCGCTGGGTTCAGCACCGCCTCCAACGCCGCACGGCCTGGGTTGGCAATAGGGCCCGGTGGCAATCCGGCAATGGTATAAGTGTTATAGGGTGTCGGCGTATCAATATCCGCCTTGGTGAGATGCCTGTCCAGTTTGCCCTTGCCACCTACTATACCATAAATGATCGTAGGGTCAGATTGCAGGCGCATTTTCTGGTCAAGTCGGTTCAGGAAAACAGAGGCCACTTGTGGGCGTTCCTCGGCAATTCCTGTTTCTTTTTCAACAATAGAAGCTAGCGTTACCAACTCTTGCGGACTGGCCAATTTGGTGCTGGCGGGGCGGTTTTGCCATAGAATGTCCAGCAATTTGGTTTGAGCAGCCTGCATATCATCCAACAGTTTCTGGCGCGTCATACCGCGACGAAACACATAAGTATCGGGGAGGATGGCACCCTCTGCCGGCACTGTGGTGACATCGCCCTGCAGCTCTTTCTGTTCGTTCAGCCGCGCCACTACCATTTGCGTAGTCCAGCCTTCAGGAATTGTGACCTTATAGGTGAGGAAACGGCCAGCCGTGATCATGCTCAACACATCTTCCATGGTGGCATTGGCAGGGAATTCATATTCGCCATGCCGCAACTTGCCTCCGCGCAGCGCATTTACAGCCGCTGCGGCGCTGAACACGCGGGCATCAGTGATAATTCCTTGATCCTGCAACGTCATGGCAATTTGAGTGCGATCCAGTGCTTTTGGAATCTCAAAGACTTTCTTATCTTTCAGCGGGCCGGGAGCCGTGAATGTCAACCACGCCCAACTGCCCAAAATTGCGAGCGCACCGCCCAAGACAAACAGCAGCGCAAACAAAGATGCCATTACGCGCGTCAAAGCATTGCGCCTTACTTTTGGCAAAACGGGTTCTGATACTCGGCTTGGTGGCTCGTCGTCGATCACTCGTGGCCCTCCACTTGGCAGTTCTTACGCCGCGAAACGGCGCAGCAGCAAGGATGCGTTTGTACCACCAAAACCAAAAGAATTAGACAGAACTGTGTTGATCTGTTTTTTAATCGCCACTTTTGGCACAAGGTTAATCTGGGTTTCCACTGATGGGTTGTCCAAATTCAATGTGGGTGGGCAAATATTGTCGCGGATCGCAAGCACGGAGAATATAGCCTCAATCGCACCAGCTGCACCCAGCAAGTGGCCGGTGGCTGATTTGGTGGACGACATGTGCAAACCTGCAGCGTCATTGCCCAAAAGGCGCTCAACCGCGCGCAGTTCAATTTCATCGCCCAACGGGGTGGATGTGCCGTGGGCGTTGATATAGTCAATGTCGCCGGGCATGGTTTGTGAGCGGCGCAGAGCGGCCTTCATACAGCGGTATGCGCCATCACCATCTTCTGCCGGAGCAGTCACGTGGTGGGCATCGCCCGACATGCCGTAGCCAATGATTTCGGCATAAATTTTGGCGCCACGCTTTTGCGCGTGTTCCAGCGATTCCAGAACGACAACGCCAGCGCCCTCGCCCATCACAAAGCCATCGCGGTCTTTATCATAAGGGCGTGAGGCCTTGGTTGGAGTGTCATTGAAGCCTGTGGACAGCGCACGGCAAGCAATAAAGCCGCCCACGCCAAGGGTTGAGATGCAAGCTTCCGCCCCACCCGCGATCATCACATCTGCATCATCCATGGCGATCACGCGGGCCGCATCGCCAATGGCGTGCGCGCCGGTGGAACATGCGGTGACGACGGCAGAGTTCGGCCCCTTCAATCCGCAATTGATAGAGATGAGGCCAGAGGCCAGATTGATAAGCGAGCCCGGAATGAAAAACGGGCTGATCTTGCGATAGCCTTTTTCGGCGAGCAGCAAGGCCGTGTCGTTAATCGACGGCAAGCCACCGATTCCGGAACCCACCAGAACGCCTGCACGATATTGTTCGTCAGGGGTTTTGGGTGAATAATTGGCATCGGCCATGGCCTGCTTGGCGGCAACCAAGGCATACTGAATAAAGTCGTCAAACCGGCGCTGATCTTTTGAGTCCACCCATTGGTCGCGGTTCAGCGTATCATTGCTACCATCGCCGTTCTTCACCTCAAAGGCCACGCGCACGGGATAGCCCGAGGCATCAAATTTGGTGATGGGGCCTGCGCCTGATTGGCCAGCCAACATGCGCGACCAGGTTCCTTCCACATTCGCCGCCAAGGGCGAGACCATTCCTAAACCAGTGATGACAACGCGGCGCATGGGACAATCCTCATCTCAAATTGCAGTCAGACATAGAAGCGCGGGGCTACAGGATGTCTCAAACACCCTGCCCCCGCGCGGCAAGCTTCAATTTTCCCCGAAAACGGGGAAAAAATTATGCAGACGTCTTTTCAATAAATTTCACAGCATCGCCAACGGTCTGAATGTGTTCAGCCGCGTCGTCTGGAATTTCAATGCCGAATTCTTCTTCGAAAGCCATCACGAGTTCAACCGTGTCCAAGCTGTCGGCACCGAGATCATCAATAAAGCTCGCTTCTTGCTTCACCTTGTCGGCATCAACGCCCAGGTGTTCAACTACGATCTTCTTCACTCGTTCAGCGATATCGCTCATGTGTTACTGTCCTTGTTAACGTCATATTTGCGTGCAAGTTCGACACCCAACAAGGCAGCCTCACCCCCGCTCCGCAGAAACCTGTTAGCACAAAACAATGTGCCGTCAAAAGAGGGAATTTTTACACTTTGAAAACCATACCGAAAGGCGAAAAATCGCTTCTTTTGGTGTTTTGCCCCCTTAAATCATCGCCATGCCGCCGTTGACGTGCATGGTCTGCCCGGTCACATAGCCTGCTTCTTCAGAGGCGAGATAGACCACGGCGGCGGCGATATCGGCGGGGCCGCCCATGCGGCCAGCGGGGATGCGGCCCAGAATGGCTTCTTTCTGCTTGTCGTTCAGCACATCGGTCATGGGTGTGGCGATGAAGCCGGGGGCCACGCAATTCACCGTCACGTTGCGCGCGGCCAATTCCTGCGCCAGAGATTTGGTGAGGCCGATGATGCCCGCTTTTGAGGCCACATAATTGGCCTGGCCTGGGTTGCCCGTTACGCCCACAATCGAGGTAATGTTGATGATGCGGCCCCAACGCTTTTTCATCATGCCGCGCATGGCGGCGCGGCACAGGCGGAAGTTTGAGGTGAGGTTCACATCAATCACATTCTGCCAGTCTTCATCTTTCATGCGCATCGCCAAGCCATCCTTGGTGATGCCGGCATTATTGACCAGAATATCAAGACCACCCATCGCCGCCTCAGCGGCGGGGATCAACTTTTCAACATCCTCTGCATTGGACAGGTTGCAGGGCAGAACGAAAACATTTTCGCCGATCTGCACTTTCAACTCTTCAAGCACGGCTTGGCGCGTGCCTGAAATGGCGATGGTGGCGCCTGCATCATGCAAGATTTTGGCAATGGCAGCACCTATGCCGCCGCTGGCGCCGGTGATGAGTGCGGTTTTTCCGGTGAGATTGAACATGGGCTATTCCTCAATTTAAATTAGCGTACCCAACTCGCCGAAACGGAACAAGGCTTTGGAAAGTTGGATCCCCGCCTGCGCGGGGATGACGGTTAGGTGATAAGGTGTGCTGCCACGGTGGCAATATCTTCTGGGGTGCCGCAAGCCATGGCTTGGGACTCTGGCGCGTTCTTTTTTGCGAGTCCGGTCAAGACCTTACCTGCCCCCACTTCAACAAACAGGTTAACGCCTTGAGCCGCCATCAGCCCCACGCTTTCGCGCCAGCGCACGGTGCCTGTAACCTGCTCTACCAGTTTTGCGCGGATCACGGCAGGATCAGATGTTGGCGCGGCCAACACATTGGCCACCAGCGGCACTGATGGCGCATTCATAGTTACTTCGTTTAAAGCCTTGGCCATGGCATCGGCAGCGGGCTGCATCAAGGCGCAATGGAAGGGTGCGGAGACTGCCAGCAAAATGGCGCGTTTTGCGCCCTTCGCTTTAGCAATGTCCAGTGCGCGCTCCACTGCCGCTTTGGAGCCTGAAACAACCACCTGACCATCGGAATTGTCATTCGCAGCCTGACACACTTCGCCCTGTGCGGCCTCGGCGGCAACGGCTGCGGCAGTGGCAAAATCTAGGCCCAGCAAAGCGGCCATCGCGCCCACGCCAACTGGCGTTGCCGCCTGCATGGCCTTGCCCCGAATTTTCAACAGTCGCGCGGTATCAGCCAGCGATAAAGTTCCTGCGGCGGCCAGCGCTGAATATTCGCCCAGCGAATGCCCGGCCACAAATTTCGCGGTTTTGGCCAGATTGATACCATATTCGGTTTCCAAAGTCCGCAAGGCCGCCATGCTCACCGCCATCAGCGCTGGTTGGGCATTTTCCGTCAGCGTCAAATCCGCCTCCGGCCCGTTCCACATGATGTCCGACAAGTTCTGCCCCAACGCTGCGTCAACTTCGTCAAAAACGGCACGGGCGGCGGCGAACTGATCAGCCAAGGCCTTGCCCATGCCAACGGCTTGGCTGCCCTGGCCTGGAAATACAAATGCTATCGCCATATATCTCACCTGACTCTGTTGGTTTTGGCTCACCGAACATGCCTTGAGGGCAAGAGTCAAGCTTGGCGTTCAATATTTGTGGAGTCGCTGGTTCCGGGCTGGGTCACTGAGGTTGCCTTGCAAGATCCTCCATGATTGATCACTCTCGCCAGCATTGAAATTTTGAGGGCATGGACACGTAAAGGGAGGCCGGTGATTATGCTTTCAAGCTTTAACACGGGTGTCACATTTGTTTTGCTATTGCCGTTTGAAGCTGGCAACGACTTCAACATGCGCTGAATATTTAAACTGGTCGATGGGTGTTACCTCAGCCAAGGTGTAGCCACCTTTCACAAGAATCGCCGCATCGCGCGCGAAGGTTTGCGCATCACAAGCCACAGCAACAATTTGTTTTACTTTGGATTTTGCCAATTGGCGCACTTGCGCTTCGGCCCCTGCTCGCGGCGGATCAAACACCACGGCGTCAAACACATTTAACTCTTCGGGCACCATTGGGTTATCAAACAGATCACGCGCCTCAGCGGTGATGGGTTTTAGACCTTGCACAAATCGTGTTGCCTGCAACAGTGCGGCAACAGCATTTTTGTCGAGATCAATGGCATGAATTTTTGCGTTTTGTGCAAGCCGGAATGTGAAAGGCCCAACACCACAAAATAGATCAAGAATGGATTTGGCTTTGCGCAGCGGCTCCCGCGCAAGGCGCACCAGCTCATTCTCGCCCGTTGCAGTGGCTTGCAAAAACGAGTTGATCGGCAGCTGAATTTGGGCCGCCCCCATCGCCACGGCTGGCACTTGCAGCTGTGCCGCAATCTCACCGTTCAAAGCAATGCGCAAAATCTTGTGCTGCTCCATGATGGTGCGGAATTGCGCAATGTGTTTGTTGGCGGCCTGGCGATCGGCCTTGATCGCCACATCAAGCCC
>JAGWUY010000328.1 GCA_028868255.1 Alphaproteobacteria bacterium
AGAAATCAATTTCTCCTTTCTGTTGCACCACTTGCAAAATCTGAACTATCAAGGCTGGGTAGGGTGTGAATTTCGACCCACTGTTAAAACTGAAGGCAGCCTTACTTGGATGAAACCGTTCGATGCCTGATCAAATCGCGTTAATGAAAGCCATGTTCACAGCCGCTGTGAAGCAAGCACTGCCAGAACATGGTGTGGCCGCCAACATGCCATCGCAGCCCAAAGGCCGCACCATCGTCATAGGCGCTGGCAAAGCCTCTGCCGCCATGGCCCGCGTGTTTGAACAAAAATGGAAAGGCCCACTCGAAGGGTTGGTGGTCACACGTTATGGCCATGTGGTGCCCTGTGAACGGATCGAGATTGTGGAGGCCGCACACCCCGTGCCCGATGCAGCAGGCACACGCGCCGCCGAACGCATTTTGCAAATGGTGCAAGGCTTGAGCGAAGATGATCTGGTGGTGGCGCTGATTTCTGGCGGCGGCTCCGCCTTGCTCAGCTTGGCCGTGGATGGTGTGACCGCCGAAGAAAAACGCGCGGTGAATAAAGCGCTGCTTGCCTCAGGTGCGCCAATTGCAGAGATGAATTGCGTGCGCAAGCATTTATCCCGCATCAAGGGTGGTCGTCTGGCGGCAGCGGCCTTTCCGGCACAGGTTCACACACTGGTGATTTCCGATGTGCCGGGGGATGATCTGGCCGCCGTTGCCTCTGGCCCCACCGTGGCAGATGCTTCCACTTTTGCGGAAGCCCGCGCCATCATCGCCAAATATGGGATTGAGGTTCCCCCCTCGGTCACTGCTCATCTCGCGGCAGCGAAAAATGAGACACCAAAAACATTGGCCAACACCAAATCGATCTGCATCGCCTCGCCGCAACAATCGCTGGAGGCCGCAGCCACCGTGGCGAAGCAAGCAGGTTACATACCCATCATTCTGGGTGATGCAATTGAGGGAGAGGCACGTGAGGTCGGTATCGTGATGGCAGGCATTGCCATGCAGGCGCGCCGGTTTAACCAACCTGTGAAGCCGCCATGCGCCATGATCTCCGGCGGTGAAACCACAGTAACGGTAAAGGGCAAAGGCGCAGGCGGGCGCAATGTGGAATATCTCTTGTCACTTGCGCTAAAATTGGCAGGTGCCGAAAACATTTTTGGCCTGGCAGGCGATACGGATGGCATAGATGGTGCGCGCGACGTAGCAGGCGCTTTCATCACACCCGACACATTGCAAAAGGCGCGCGATATGGGCCTCGACCCATGGCAATTCCTCGCCAACAATGATGCCCATAATTTCTTTGAAAAGCTGGGCACGCAAATCATCACCGGCCCCACGCTGACCAACGTCAATGACTTCCGCGTGGTGCTGGTGGGCTAGGCCAGAACTACCGAAAGCAAGCCACTTTCATCCACGGCCAGCGGTACAGGGTCACTCACTTGGCCTACAAATTTCCCTTGTGCGTCATAATAAAGAAATCCCATCAAGAACAGCTTGCCATCGCGCTCAATAATTTTTCCGGCATAGCGCTCACATGGAGTACCACCGTCAAGAAAAGGCACAGGCACAGACCACGGCCCCAAATGGCTGTCTGCTATCATATAGTGCGAACCCGTAACCGGCTTTTGCGGATTGCGTCTACGGTAAGCCACAGACCAATGTTCCGCAGCTGTGCAGAATGTCATGTACCACTTGCGTCCGAACTTGAATACTTGTGGCACTTCGAGCTGGCCAAATTCACCTGCATCGTAAATAGGCTTTTGCAAAGTCCAAGCCACAAGATCAGGCGAGGTCGCAAAACCAATTGCACCGCCAGCATTGGGTTCAGTGCGCCCAGGCACGCGCGCGGTGAAATACATCAACCAACCGTCGCCATCAGGGTTTTTGATCACCCAAGGGTCGCGCATTGCGCGGTCTGGCCAGTGGCCCGGCGTGTATTCTTCGTAGAATTTTGCGTTGGGGCCTGTGAGGTCAAGGCAAAGCCCATCATCCACCCGCATCCAGCTGTGCATGTCGCGTGATGTGGCATGCCCAATTCGTTGCTTTAACCCGCCTTCAGCGTGGGGTGTACCGGTGTAGAACAGGTGCCAAGTGCCATCCGGCCCCTGAAGAACGGAACCCGTCCAAGTTGTCCAGTCATCAAAAGTTGGGCCTAGGGATGGCGTGAAGCAGGTGCCCATATAATTCCAGTTCACCAAATCCTTGGAAACTGCATGAC
>JAGWUY010000059.1 GCA_028868255.1 Alphaproteobacteria bacterium
GCCATTCAAAGCCCGACTCACTGTGGTAGGTGACAGATTAAGGTGCTTGGCCAATTCCTTGAGATTCATAAAAATTTTATGCCTTTAAATTGTCAAAGCGCTTTGAAAAGATCGCGTTGGCATACTGGAGTTAAATCCAACATTCCCCACCTGGCAAGAAATATGAGGTGTTTTTAAGTATTTTCTTGACGAAGCAAATTGAAATGCTAGCTTTCGTTTGCTCAAAGCGCTTTGGTAAAACCTGATAAGGCTAAAAAATTCGGGATTCCAAGTGCTTGTTCTGGGAGGAATGTCAGAGCCTGGTCACCTACGCAAGTGGGATGCCGAATTTGAGAAACCTCCTGCCGTCGATTTTGTTCCTTCAGGAGGATTGTTCTAATGAAAATGAAAACCTTTATCACTGCTGCGGTAGCTAGCATTAGCTTGATGGCGGTTTCAGCTGTTGCGGCTGATCTGTCTATCGTGTCGGGTTCGACCGGCAAAGACTTGGAATTTATGACCAAGGAATTGGCTAAATTCACCGCTGCCACTGGCAACAAAGTGACAATTGTGCCAATGCCATCGTCTACAACCGACCAGTTTGGCCAATACAAGCTATGGCTTGCTGCTGGCAACACCGACATCGACGTCTATCAAACAGACGTTATCTGGGCGCCACAGTTGGCGGATCAGTTTGTGGATTTGACCGCCACTGCCAAGGATGTAGCCAAGTCGCACTTCCCATCCATTATTGAATCGCAAACTGTGAACGGCAAGCTGGTTGCCATCCCTTATTTCACGGATGCTCCCGCACTCTATTACCGCAAGGATTTGCTGGATAAGTACAAGATCGCTCCACCAAAAACATGGGACGAAATGGCAGCCGCTGCCAAGACTGTTCTTGATGGTGAGAAATCTGCTGATCTGCAAGGCTTTGTGTTCCAGGGCAACGCCTATGAAGGCTTGACCTGCGATGCCCTCGAATGGGTGAAGTCCAATGGCGGTGGTCAGATCGTTGAGGCCGATGGTAAGATTTCGATCAACAATCCGAAGGCCGCTGCGGCACTGGATCGTGTGAAGAGCTGGATCGGCACGATTTCTCCCAAGGGCGTACTTGCTTATCAGGAAGAAGAAAGCCGCGGTGTGTGGCAATTGGGCAATGCCGTCTTCATGCGCAACTGGCCCTACGCATTTGCACTGGGCAATGGTGCCGACAGCAAGGTGAAGGACAAGTTTGACATTGTTCCTCTGCCATCAGGCGGTGAAGGTGGCAGTTCAGCAGCCACATTGGGCGGCTGGAACTTGGCTGTTTCCAAATATTCCAAGAACGTGGAAGAAGCAAAGAAACTTGTTATGTTCTTGGCCTCAGCCGAAGTGCAAAAGGCCAATGCGCTGGAAGCCAGCCACTTGCCAACCATCGAAAGCGTCTATGATGATGCTGACGTTGCCAAGAACCAACCTGTGATCGTGAAATGGAAGGCCATTTTCCAAAATGCTGTTCCGCGTCCATCAGCACCCACAAAAGTGAAGTACAATGAAGTGTCTTCACTGTTCTGGTCAGCTGTTCACGATACACTGTCGGGCAATGGCACATCGGCCGATAATTTGGCGACACTTGAAGCCAAGTTGACGGAACTGAAAGGTGACGGCTGGAAATAAACTCCAGTTGTAACATAGGGCCTGCGCGTGGCTCATCCTTCGGCTGCGTGCAGGCTCTATTTTTGGTTGTTGACGATCATGTCATAAGTCTGGTTGATCTATAGTATCACTTAACTTTCAAATGGGCGGGCGCTGAAATGGCGGCAACACAAGTTTTAAGCAAAGACACGTCAGTGCCGATGAAGAACGAACTTCTGGCTGGTCGTACGCGCGCTGCCATGATTTTCTTGCTGCCCATGATGTTGGCTTTGGCCATTGTAGCGGGCTGGCCATTGTTGAGATCGATCTGGTTCAGCTTCACCGATGCCTCTCTGGTGCATCTCTATGAAGCAAAATTTGTCGGGTTCAAAAATTATCTCAATTGGATCGACCTTCCGTCGGGAAAACGCGTCTACACAGGCGTTCTTGTAGACAAGGGCTGGTGGAATGCGGTGTGGAACACACTGCGTTTTGGCACTGTGTCAGTAGTTCTTGAAACCATTTTCGGCCTCGCTGTTGCGCTTGTTCTGAATGCTGAATTTAAAGGCCGTGGCATTGTACGTGCCGCCATTCTGGTGCCATGGGCAATCCCTACAGTTGTGTCAGCCAAGATGTGGGCTTGGATGCTCAATGACCAGCTGGGCATTGTGAACGACATGCTCCAGCGTCTTGGCATTATCACAGAAAAAATTGCCTGGGCCGCCGACGCCAACTATTCCATGGCCGCCGTGTTGATGGTTGACATTTGGAAAACCACACCCTTCATGGCGTTGCTGATTTTGGCTGGCCTGCAAATGGTGCCCAAGGACGTCTATGAAGCCGCCGAAATAGATGGTGTACACCCTGTAAAGGTGTTCTTTAAAGTCACGCTTCCATTAATAAAGCCTGCATTGATGGTGGCTGTAATTTTCCGCCTGATGGATGCGATGCGCATTTTCGATTTGATCTATGTGCTTACGCCCAACAGCTCTCAAACCAAAACCATGTCTGTGATCAGCCGTGAAAACCTGTTTGACTTTGACAAGTTTGCCTATGGCTCAGCTGAATCTACGTTGTTGTTTGTGTTCTTGCTGATCATGGTCACCGCCTACATCAAATTCGCCAAAGTGAACCTTGATGGGAGCACGCAATAATGGCCATGAAATATCTCAAATCCACCGCCTTCTATGTCTTGGTGGTGTTCATTGTGGTGCAGGCCCTGTTCCCGTTCTACTATGCCATCATCACCAGCTTTAAATCCGGCAGCCATATTTTTGAAATCACCTATCTGCCCAATGATTTCTCACTGCAAAACTACAAAGATGTGTTGTTCAAAGGCAATGGAACCTTCATTCGCAACTTTTGGAACTCTATCGTTATCGCGACCTCCACAGTGGTCTTGTCATTGTTCATAGCAGTCACCGCGTCTTACGCCTTGTCGCGCGTGCGTTTCCGCGGTCGCTCACTGATGTTGATGACAATTCTCGCCGTGTCCATGTTTCCACAGATTGCGGTGCTGGCTGGTCTTTTTGAATTAATCAAGGGGCTTGGAATTTACAACACGCCATACGCTTTGATTTTCGCATACACCATTTTCACATTGCCATTCACTGTATGGGTGCTCACCACCTTCATGCGGGATCTACCAATTGAAATTGAAGAGGCAGCCATCGTGGATGGCGCAACACCATGGGTGATCATCCGTCGCGTGTTCTTGCCGTTGATGTGGCCAGCCTTGGTCACAACAGGTCTTCTGGCATTTATTGCGGCATGGAATGAGTTTCTGTTTGCGCTCACCTTCACATCATCGATGGACACACGCACAGTGCCCGTGGGCATCTCCATGCTGTCCGGCAACAGCGAACATGAAATTCCGTGGGGCATGATTATGGCAGCCTCCGTCATCGTGACGCTGCCACTCATTGCACTTGTTTTGATTTTCCAAAGAAAAATTATCTCCGGCCTCACGGCTGGCGGCGTGAAGGGGTAATCCAGATGGCCAATCTCGTACTAAAGAACGTAAAGAAATCATTCGGGTCTGTGAATGTGATCAAGGGTGTGGACCTTGAAATCAAATCGGGTGAATTCATGGTGTTCGTCGGCCCCTCGGGTTGCGGCAAGTCCACGCTGCTGCGCCTGATTGCGGGTCTTGAAGACATCACTTCCGGAACACTGTCATTCGATGGTCAAGTGGTCAACGCTTTGGCGCCATCAAGGCGCGGCATCGCCATGGTGTTCCAATCATACGCGCTTTACCCGCACATGACTGTTTATGAAAATATGGCCTTTGGCATGCAGCTTTCTGGCGGCAGCAAAGATGATATTAAGACGCGTGTGGAAAAGGCTGCGGCGCTGTTGCAGATCACCCCTTACCTTGAACGCTTGCCTAAGCAACTTTCTGGCGGCCAGCGTCAGCGTGTAGCCATTGGCCGCGCCATTGTGCGTGACCCAAAAGTGTTCCTGTTCGATGAACCCTTGTCCAATCTCGATGCCGCCTTGCGTGTGGCAACGCGTCTTGAAATTGCCAAGCTGCACCATTCTATGAATAGCGTAACCATGGTTTATGTGACGCATGATCAAGTAGAAGCCATGACACTAGCAGACCGCATCTGCGTGCTGCGCGATGGTTTGGTGGAGCAGGTGGGAACACCCCTGGAGCTTTATGAAAACCCAACCAACATTTTTGTGGCGGGCTTCATCGGCTCACCCAAGATGAATTTCCTCGAAGGCAAATTTGCTGAAAGCTATAAGGCTCACACCATTGGCGTGCGCTCCGAGCATATGGAATTTGTCAAAAAAGGCGGCTGGCAAGGCAGCGTGATCCACGCCGAAAAAATGGGATCAGACACATATTCATTTGTCGATGTGGGCAGTGCAGAGCCCATCATCATTCGCGAAACCGGTACTTCGCGGCATGACGTAAATGCAAAAGTGTCAGTTGCGCCGATGGACGGAAAAGTGCATCGCTTCGCCGCTGATGGCAAGGCTATTTAACTGATTTGAGAGACAAAAATGACAATTCGGACTTTGATCTGGCATGAACACCGCCATGAGAAAACCAACAAGCTTGTGGCCAGGCTTTATCCTGAAGGCATGCACGGGGCTTTAAAAAACGCCTATAAGGGCGACAAGGATTTCTCGGTCAGCCACGCCTTGCTGGATGATGATGCCGAGCACGGTCTGTCACAAAAGCGTTTGGATGAAACTGATGTTCTTGTCTGGTGGGGCCACGCGGCCCACGGCGAAGTGAAGGATGAGATTGTTGAACGTGTGGCCAAGCGTGTTTGGGAAGGCATGGGTCTGATCGTTTTGCACTCTGGCCACTATTCCAAGATTTTTAAAAAGCTTATGGGCACACCGTGTTCCTTGAAGTGGCGTGAAGCCGGTGAAAAAGAACGCGTCTGGATCATCAACCCGAACCATCCGATCGCTCAAGGCTTGCCTGAAATGATCGAAATTGAAAACGAAGAAATGTATGGTGAGCCCTTCTCCATTCCTGAGCCTCTGGAAACGGTGATGATTTCGCATTTTGAAGGTGGAGAAGTGTTCCGGTCGGGCGTCACCTATCAGCGCGGGGCCGGCAAGATTTTCTATTTCCGTCCTGGCCATGAAGCCTATGAGGCATATCATAACCCCATGGTTCTGAAAGTGATCAAAAATGCCACGCGCTGGGCCCATAATCCCGCCAAGCCATGGGTCGGCATTCATCCTTCACCCAATGTGCCGCATGACAAGGCCCCCAATCCGCTGGAAGTAAAAGGGCCAACCCTGCACACAGCAGGTGAGGAAGGGTTCCGCTGATGACCAAGAAAGTGCGCTTGTTTGTTCTGGGCACGGGCGGCATGGCCGCTGCCCATTGCAAGGCCTTTAACGCCGATCCGCGCGTTGAAATCGTGGGCTGCGCGGACATTGAAATCTCTCGCGCCGAAAAGTTTTCGACTGAAAACAAGGCCGGCAAAGCTTTTGGCTCACTGGATGAAGCAATCAAGTGGGGCCAGTTTGATGCCGTCACCAATGTAACACCTGACAGCATTCATCACCCCACCACGATGAAAATCCTTGCCGCCAAAAAGCACATCCTGTGTGAAAAACCATTGGCCGAAAATTTCACCCTTGCCAATGAAATGGCGGCAACGGCAGAAAAAGCAGGCGTGATCAACATGGTCAACCTCACCTATCGTGGTGTGGCTGGCCTGCAAGCCGCCAAGCGCCTCATTGCGGCAGGAGAAATCGGCGACGTGCGTCATGTCGAATCGTCCTATAGGCAAAGCTGGCTCGTCGGTAATCACTGGGGCGCGTGGGATAAGTTGCCCATGTGGCTCTGGCGTCTATCAGAAAAACATGGTTCCAAAGGTGTGCTGGGCGATGTGGGCATTCACATTCTCGATTTCACCACTTTTGCCATCGGCATGATGCCGACAAACATTCAGGCGCGCCTCAAGACATTCCATAAAGCCCCCGGCGACAAGATTGGTGACTATGTTTTGGATGCCAATGATTCAGCCACCATGTCGGTGGAATTTGAAAACGGCGCTTTGGGCGTGATCCATGCCAGCCGATTTATGACTGGCTATGGCAACACATTGAAGCTGCATGTTTTTGGCACCAAGGGCGGTCTTGAACTTGAGAATGATCATGACCGCACCATTTTGCGGATCTGCTCAGGCGATGATGTTCACACCCAAGCTTGGCGCGACATAGTGCGCACTGAATCCGAGCCTTCGAACTACCACAAATTCATCTCCGCCATTGTTGATGGCAAGAATGGTGACCCATCATTCCGCCGCGCAGCAGACCTGCAGAAGATTTTGGATCTGTGCTACAGCGAGGAAGCTGCGGCAGGCGCAAAGATTTAACAGATACTGAGGTCTTCATTTCCGACTACGCCACAATTGCAGCAAGCTTTGTGGCGTTTTCATTTGTGCTGACAGCAGCCGCGGGCTGGGCAGGTGAGCCCACCCAAGCCGAGTCGGACGGCAATTCTTCGCCCTTCATCACCAGCGTTAGAGGCCCAATCTTGGCCCCGTCGCCCAAATGCGTGTCATAAAGCACGGTGGAACCTGCGCCCACGGTCACATCTTGCCCAACCCAAATGCGCCCAACCTTCATCAAGCGATCTTCATAGAGATGGGTCTGCAGACAAGCCCCAGAATTAATGGCAGAATGGTCACCAATGGTCACACAGTCAAATTCTGTTATGTCTGTGGCGTCCATATAAACACCCTTGCCAATCTTCACGCCAAACAGACGCATGGCCATAGGCAGAAATGGCGTTCCACACATTTGCTCCAGCATCGCCTTACCGGCCATGCCCCAATACATCACGGCCACGGCCTCTGTGCGCATGGCCCACCAAGACCACATGGGCTTCACCACAGGTTTATACACTCCCATGGAAATCCACTTGCAGGCCACTGCAATGAGCAACTGAACAAAATCCACCGCGAACACCACGCCCACCGTTAACACCGCCAACCATAACCATTCAGATTCCTGCACGGCATCGTTCAGCACCAACATGCCGTAGGTAGCGAGAGAGATGAAAATGGCTGTGGGCAAGCTGATGTTGAAAGCTTCAAACAATCCACGACCGATTTTCATCCAGAGAGAGGGTTCAAAGGTCGAAGCTGCCGTAGCAGAAAACTTCTGGCGAACAGGAAGCTTGATTGCGGGAGAGCCAAACCATATTTCAGCACTGCCCACATTGCCTCCTTCAGGCGGCCGAGATTTCACACCTATCAAAGCCCCAGATTCCACAGTGTAATTCATGGGCACAACGGCTTCATTGCCGATAAAGACTTTTGAGCCAGTTTTAATCGAGCCCAAAGTCATCCAATTGCGGCGCATATGTTCATCACCCAACTGCACATCATCGGCGATGAAATTGCCTTCACCAATATCAATCAAGTCATATCGGCCCGATAGGTTGGTGGAGATTTCTGAGCCGCGTCCAATACGGGCGCCCATCAGGCGATACCAGCCGCGCATATAGATTGTGGCGAAGATGGACGATAACGTATCCAGCATCACTTCCGTTGCCAGTGATACAATCCATTTGCGTACATAGGTGCCGCTGAACACTGAGTAGCGCCCAGGTTGAACGCGCGGTAAAATCGCCCAGCGCAGGGCCACCATGAACAATGCCGTCAGAAACACCAGCATTGCCGCCGCTGAAAGCGCAAGCAATGGCATATAATAGAGATAGTCAATCCCACCCATCAATGGGTTCACGTAAGTGTCCAGCAATTCCATAAAGCGGAAAGCCGGAACCACGGGCAAAAGGCCGATAGGAGGCAAGATCACCAACATCACACAGTAAAGTGCAATCTGGAATGCACGCGTAGTTTTGGATGCGGTGGCCGGAGCGGGCAGATCCGCAGGGTCAAGATCACCTATTTTTTTAGCAGGTGATCCACTCCAATGTTCAAATGCGGGAATAGAAATGCCGGCTTGCAAAGATGTCAAATCGTCAATCTCTGCGCCATTGCCAATGGTAACGTCATTCTCAATCACACAAGATGAGCCGATAATCACATCATTGCCTATCGTCACGCTGCCAATGATAAAGAGATCACGCTCAACGCGCGTATTGGCAATGATCACCTTGCCACCAATCGAAGCATGGTCACCAATGGTCACCAGATCGGGCGCTCCTGCATCAATTTCGCTGATCAAAGCTTCTTTACCGATCTTTGCACCAAACAAACGCATATAAGCGCGGATCACGGGAGTGCCTTGCATCCATTTCATATGCGCCAAGCTGGTAAAGCGATGCACCAACCAGACGCGGTAAAAATAAGTGCCCCAAAGCGGATAAACACCAGGTTTTGTCTTGCCGATGATCAACCATTTTGCCAAAGGCGCGATGAGAAAATTCAAAGCGCTCACGACCATGAAGGCCGTGAAAATAAGCAACATATCTCTCCAAGCCGTAGATTCATCTGGAGAGATTAGCGCATATGAAATAAAAATAGTGAGCCAAGGCGCTGCTTGCAAAGTCAAGATAAAGGGCAGGGCCAAACCTTGCGCAATGCCACAGAAAATCCGGTTACGACGGCTCACGCGGCTTGGAACCAAGCGCTGTTCGTCAAGACTGGATTGATCGATATTGGCACCGCGCTCTTCAAGTAGTTTCGCCATGGCGCGGATGTTACGGGCTTCATAGACATCCTGCAGTGTTATCGCAGCGCAGCCTTTTGTCTTGCGCACGATCGAAATAAACTGCGCAGCCAGCAGCGAATGCCCGCCAATTTCGGTAAAGAAATCACCTTCCAACGGAATGGCATTGCCGGGGAACACTTTGCGCGCTGCATGCAACAAAACAGCTTCCACTGGGCTTCGCGGCTGTTCCTGCCCAACCATGCCGTCATCTGCCTTGGCCAACGGCAAGAGCTTTAGGGTTTTGCGATCCACCTTACCAGATGACAGCCGTGGAACGGTTTCAATCACTTCATAGCGGGCGGGTACCATGTAGGGCGGCAAGCGTTTTTTAAGTTCAGCGCGAATATCCGACACATCAATAGTGCTGCCCTTACGGGTTGACATGAAGGCGACCAATTGATCCATGCCGCTATCATGGCGCAAGACCACAGCTGCATGATCAACACTTGAATGATCAGCGATGGCTGATTCAATCTCGCCGAGTTCCACGCGAAAGCCGCGAATCTTAACTTGGTCATCAATGCGCCCATGGAACAATATTTCACCATGCTCATCAATGCTCACAGCATCACCAGTGCGGTAAAGGATAGTGTCAAGCGCCGTCGCGCCAAAGGGGTTAGCGATAAATTTTTGCGCGGTCAGATCGTCGCGCCCCACATATCCCGGTGCAACACCAGGGCCGCCAATCAGCAATTCGCCCTTCACGTTGCTGCCCACCAGCTGCATCTGTTCATCGACCACATAAACAGTGTGGTTGGCGATGGGTGTGCCAATTGTTACGTCATCACCCGGGGTCAATTCGGCAATCGTGGCCACAACAGTGGTTTCGGTCGGCCCATAGGAGTTAAATAACCGTCGCCCGCCAACCGCAAAACGTGCCACCAAAGATGGAGGGCAGGCTTCACCACCCACAATGACTGTGCGCAAACTGGGCACATCGCCCATCAACAGGGCAAGTAAGGTGGGCACAGTATCAATTGCTGTGACTCCAGCCTCGCGCATCGCAGCGGGCAAGCTTTCGGTGTCGGCCAATGTTTCGCCATTTACCACCCATAGAGTTGCACCCACCATCAGCGGAATCCAGATTTCCTCCATCGACAAATCAAATGCCACCGAGCAGCCCTGAAACATCACATCTTGTGACGTGAGTTCAAACACTGAATTTGATGCTCGCAAATAATGGCAGATATTGCGGTGAGTGATGGCAATGCCCTTGGGCACACCAGTCGATCCAGACGTATAAATCATATACGCGATAGATGCGCTTGTTTGGCCCCTTTTGCGTGCGGGGGTAAACTTGACACGCTTTGTTGTTTTGCAAATTTCGCCTGTGGATGGCCAGACCGGAAATTCAAGGCCCTGCACCCGCTCGACAAAATCTTCACTGGTCAAAAGTCCTTTGGCTTTGGCATCGGCCAAACACACAGCGATGCGATCTTTTGGAGTTTCAGAGTCAAAGGGCAGCCATGCAGCGCCTGATTTGGTGATGGCAATCTGAGCCACAAGCAAGTCAATGCCGCGCGGCAGATAAAGCCCAATCACATCTCCCGGCCCCACACCTTTGGCCACCAGCCCCCGCGCTATATCTGTCGCCAACGCGTCAACTTGACGATAGGTCAATTCGCGCTGGCCTTCAATCATGGCAACCTTGCCTGGCGTTGCGGCAACGGCGGCGTCAAAAATCTCTCCTAACGTTTCTTCAACCAAAAGATCCGGGCGTTCCTCGCCACGCAACATGCCTTGAATTTGTGGAGAAGTAGGGCTTGGCTGGCCTGAAAACGGGGCGACGACATTCATGGTTGATTCCTGCTGCGGTAAAACGGGTATTACCGCTCTGGGTTAGCCAAAATTGTGAAGTAATTGTGAAAAAACTATAATATTACAAATAAGTGATTTTGCGGTTTTGCGGCTTGACAAATAGATTAAGCGCAACGCGTCGCCAAGTTAATTCCCGCATGTGAACCAAGAAATTGGCATCTGGCGAGGCCACGCTCAGCAAGAACCGAATGCCGTCTTGCCCAGGCGGATAAAGTTCAAACAGGCGAACAAAGACTTTTGGCAACGGCTTTCGCACTATTGAACTGGTCATAACACACACAATTCCGTTTGCTGCGACACCAGCGGCAATGTGGCGTGGATCAATCATCACTTCTCCCACACATTTCAGCGCCGATTCTTTGATCACCCACAGGATTCGGGCGTCACCGCTCAATTGAGGCATCAGATGTTCTTCTTCAGGTGCTGCAATGCTCGTCCAAAAATCAGGGTCTGGGGCCGCCTCGGGCCATGCCGTGCAATCCACGCCAAGGTCTGCACCATCAGAAAGGCCGATCACACCAAATGGCAGAGTGGCATCGCGGCTATGGGCGAAACTGTACGAAATGAACTGGGGCGGCGTGACATCAAGAACAGGCTTGCCGTTAATGTCCCGCACAAGTCTGAAGCTTGAAATGCCGCGCGCCGCTAAAAGTTCAGCCAAGATTGCTTGACGTTGCAACGCGTCATCCGGCTGC